>NZ_JBQKCS010000004.1:0-245677 GCF_052122235.1 Acidaminococcus sp. HCP3S3_H5 | reverse complement strand
TCATGGCTCTCGAAAAACTAGCTTTGATTTTTTAACCTGGTTGTCATCCAGGTGACTCGATCTCATCACTAAAAGTGACTTGACCCGCACATCTGTCAACAATATTCAGTTTTCAGGGTTCCAACCTCGTCGCTCATCGGCGACTTGATTATAATATCATGGGATTATATTTTTGTCAACAGGATTTCTAAAAAAAGTGAAAAGGGATTGGCAGGATATACTCTGCCAATCCCTTCCATCGGCCGCTGACCATTGACAGCTGACCGCTGACAATCCAGTTACTTTTTCTCCACCTGGAATTTGAAGTTGTCGATTACAGGCCGGTAGTCTGCACCGCCTTCTTTCACATCTTCCGTCAGGAGAGCCTGGACGATAATGGCCATTTCCAGCCGTTTCTTCTGGATCTTGCACCCATAAGCATAGGGCTTTTCAATGGTCCCGTTGACCAGATCCGCATTGGCATGGCAGCCGCCGCTGCAGAAGAACCGGGCCCAGCAGGTCCGGCAGTCTTCCTTCTTCATCACATGCATGTGACGGAAGTACTGGACCATATCCTTCTTCACGATGCCTGTATCCAGGGTACCCATTTTGTATTTTTCCCGTCCCACGAACTGGTGGCAGGGGTAAATGTCCCCTTCCGGAGTAATGGCAAAATATTCATGACCGGCCCCGCAGCCTGCCAGCCGTTTGGCCACACAGGGCCCGTTGTCCAGAGCCACGTTGAAATGGAAGAAGTCAAAAGGCACTCCTGCCCGCTTCTTTTCCAGATAGGCCCGGGCCAGTTTTTCGTATTCTTTGTCCAGGGTAGACCAGTCTTCTTCTGTCAGCACCCAGGGTTCCGTGGTGCCCACTACCGGTTCCATGGAAATCTCAGATCCCACATCCAGCATAGCCAGCACGTCATCGCAGAAATGGGTGTTGTAATGGGTATAGGTCCCCCGCAGATAGTAGTTCTTCCCATGGCGGGATTCGATGACTTTTTTGAAGCCCTTCACCGCCGCATCATAGGACCCCACATGGCCGGGATAAGGCCGCATGTGATCATGGGTCTTTTTGCTGCCGTCCAGGGACAGGACCAGCATCACCCGGTTGTCGTTGAGATACTTGACGATCTCATCGGTAAGCAGGGTGCCGTTGGTGGTCAGGGTCAGTTTGATGTTCTTCCCGGTTTCCTGTTCCCGCTGGCGCACATAGTCCACAATGTATTTCACCACAGGCATGTTCATCAGAGGTTCCCCGCCGAACAGGTCCAGTTCCAGGTTGTGCCGCTGTTTGCTGCCGGCAATGGCAAATTCAATGGCCTTCCGGGCCACTTCCTTGCTCATGAGAGCCCGGTGGCCCCCAAAGTCTCCGGTGTCTGCAAAGCAGTAGCCGCAGCGCAGGTTGCAGTCGTGGGCCACATGGAGGCACAGAGATTTCAGCACCGGTTCATCAGAAAAGGTATCCGGCACCGGGAAATCCGGAGAAAACAGCAGACCGGCCTTCTGCAGGTCCTGGAGTTCCTCCAGGGCTTCGGCCACGTCTTCCGCCGGGTATTTGCCGGCAAAATGGGCTTTGGTTTCTTCCGGATTGGTGCCGTCGTAAAAGCCCAGCAGGTCATAAATCATGGCGTCGATGATATGCACGGCGCCGCTGTTCACGTCAAGGACCACATAATTGTCGTCCAGATGCATTCTATGGATCAGCAAGTTTCTATCCGCCCTTCTTATATTGCTTGTTTGGTACAAGAAAATAGCTCCCTGCGCATGCAGGGAGCTTCCGCGCATAATGGAATTATGCTTTTTCGCAAACCTGGTTGCCTACCGTGCAGGAAGTTTTGCAGGCAGACTGGCAGGATGCCGGGCATTCGCCGCAGCCGCCGGTTCTCAGGGTTTTCTTCAGCATTTCTTTATTCACAGTCTTGATTCTCTTTGCCATCATCGATTCCTCCCTATCTTCATGTTTATAATTCATTGTATCTGTTTTTCTGAAAGAACGCAAGTCTTTCAACCGTTTCTATCTTTCTTACAGATGGAATTTCGCCTTCAGTTCATAATACTTGTGGATGATCCAGTCTGTATTCACCCCTGTCTGATCAATATAGCTCTGGATCTGAGCCCGTTTCAAATCATATTGGAAGCATCCCAGGTTCTCCGGTTTGTTCTGGAACACGTTCACCCGGTGCAGCCGCATCAGATCGGTCTTGTCCGTATTCACCCCCACACGGCCGTCCACCCCGGCAATGTACCCGGCTTTTTTCACCTGGGCTGCAATGGCATCGCTGGCGGACCCGTTGGGATAAGAGAAGGTGAGTCCTTCCGGGGGATTGTAGATGCCCCGCATGTGTTCCATGGAGCTGGTCAGTTCATAGTCGATCTGTTCCGGTGTCATGGACTGGAGAGGCTTGTGGTTGAAGGTATGGGACCCCAGGGCCCACCCGTATTTCAGCAGTTCATGTTCCTGGTGCCAGTCCAGATATCCGGGCCAGCCTTCATACTTCACGGCCATGTACATGTTCCCCACAAAGCCGTATTTTTTCAGGATAGGGGCAGCGTAAGTCAGGTTGTCCAGATACCCGTCATCAAAGATCAGCACACATTCCTTGTGGAACTTCCGTCCTTCCTTCCGGCCCTTCACGTATTCCGCCAGGGTCATGGTCTTCCAGCCCTGTTCCTTCAGATATTTCATCTGTTCGTCAAACTGTTCCGGAGGCATGGTATACGGGTCGTCATGGCCCGGTTCCACCCGGTGGTAGGCAAAAATCGGCACGGTCTCTTCACAGAACCGGGGAAAATCCTGCTTCACATAAACATATCCCCCGTATCCCAGGCCGCACAAAGCCGCTACAATGGCCAAAAAAATAATCAGTTTCTTCATTGCTCCCCATCCTTCAATTTCTCTGCAATCTGTTCCAATTTCTTCAACCGGTGATTGAATCCGGATTTGCCCACATTGTCTTCCGTCAGGGCCGCCAGTTCCCCCACGGACAGATCCTGGTGATCCTTCCGGAGACGGGCCGCCTCCTGGAGAGGTTCCGGCAGGGTGCTCAGCCCCACCGTTTCTTCAATGACCCGGATGGCGTTCAGCTGCCGCACCGCCGCCTGGACTACCTTGTTCAGGTTGGCAGTTTCGCAGTTCACCTGCCGGTTCACCTTGTTCCGCATATCCTTCAGGACCCGGACATTTTCAAATTCCAGGTAGGAATTGCTGGCCCCGATCAGGGATAGGAACCCGGCAATGGCATTGCCTTCCTTCAGATACACGATGTAGGAATTCTTCCGGTCCACGATCCGGGCAGGCAGGCTGAAGCCCTTCATGATTTTCTGGATGAACTGGCCCATTTCCAGGCTGTCACAGATCAGTTCCAGATGATAGTCGCTGATGGGCTTGTTCACCGATCCCCCGGCCAGGAATACCCCCCGAAGGAAGGCCCGCTTCTCTCCTTCCTTTTTCAGCAGGGCGCTGCCTGCCTCTTCCAGAGGGGACAGGAGATGGAGCCGGCTGAGAGCCGTCCTTGCTTCGTCAGAAGGGATCACATGGACCTGATACCGGTTGTTTTTCTTCAGCCGTCGGCTCCGGGTAACGATCACTTCCGTCTGGACCGGAAAATTGTTTTTCAGCAGCCGGAGCACCCGCCGGGCCAGGGCGGCGTTTTCCGTGGTGAAGTGGATGCCCACCTTCCGGCCGCTGAGGGAAACTGCCCCGCTGATCCGCAGCAGCCCGAACAGCTCCGCTTGTTCACAGTCGTGGTTTTCTCCTTCTGACCGTGCAATTTCGTTTTTCACATCATGGGAAAAAGACATGGTCAGTTCTCCTTTTTGGCATTTTTCCGCAGTTCCTGCATGGTCTGCCGGGCAAAGAAGTAGTCGAAAAACCGGATTCCCTTGCCGAACAGCTTCAGCCGGTAGATCAGGGCGATGATGGTCTTGGCCAGCTTCAAAGGATTGTGCCGGACCAGGTCGCTGTCATTCAGCAGCTTGGCAGGCACACAGTCGATGCCCAGCTTTTCGATTTTCTCCACATCGGGAGACACCGGCATGGCCCCTTCTTTTTCGTACTTGGCCAAAATCTCCGGAGAGGCCTTCTGCTCGTTGACCACAACATAATCCAGGCACTGGCAGCCCATGTGCCTGATCAGGGCCTGGACATGCTCATAGGCCCCGTAGCCGTCGGTTTCCCCAGGCTGGGTCATCACATTGCACACGTAGATTTTCACGGCCTTGGACCGGATCACCGCATCCCGGATCCCGGGGACGATAAGGCTGGCCAGGACGCTGGTGTACAGACTGCCGGGCCCCAGGATGATGGCATCCGCCTTCATGATGGCATCCACCGCCCGCTGGGAGGCCCGGGGATTTTCCGGTTCCGTCATCAGCCGGACGATTTTGTGGGGAGAAGCGGTAATGGAGCTTTCCCCCACCACGGTACTGCCGTCGTCCATCTTTGCCTTCAGCTGGATGTTGTCCGTGGTGTTGGGCCATACATGGCCCCGCACTTTCAGGATCTCACAGGTAGCGGCAATGCCTTTTTCCATGTCCCCGCCTTCCACATCGCTCATGGCGGCGATGAACAGGTTCCCCAGATTGTGGCCGCTGAGGGCGCTGCTTTTGAACCGGTACTGCATGACTTTTTCCATCAGCGGTTCCGTATCAGACAACGCCACCAGGCAGTTCCGCATATCACCGGGAGGCAGGATCCCCAGTTCCTTCCGCAGCCGGCCGGATGATCCCCCGTCGTCGGCCGTGGTCACTACCGCCGTACAGTTGTTGGTGATCAGTTTGATACCCCGGAGCAGCACGGACAGCCCGGTGCCCCCGCCGATGACCACCACGCTGGGGCCCTTGTCCAGCTTCTGCTGGGTAAAAATCAGTTCCCGGAGGGATTCCTTTTCCCCCGGCATCACTGCATTGATGATGGTCTTCACCACATGGGTGGCCCCCAGAAGCATAAAGAGGATGCCCAGGCCTACATTGAAAGCCCCCAGGGCCGTAATGGTGGACTGGTAGTATTCGCCTCCCACAGAATTGATGAACTTCAGTACCAAGGCTTCCAACAGCCCCACGAACTGATAGTTGAAGATTAAAGTGACTCCCACACAGGCCAGCACCGCGCCCAGCGCAAAAAGGAACAGCCAGCGCTTCAGGTTCAGCCCCGGGTACAACCACTTAATCCATTTCATACGCATTCACCTATTTCTTTATTAAATCCCGATGGATGACCTGCACCCCATAGCCGCATTTTTCAATGAACCGGCCCAGGGCGTTGGCTATGAACACACTCCGGTGCCGTCCCCCTGTGCAGCCCACGCCGATCATCAGCTGGCTCTTCCCTTCCTGGACATACTGGGGCAGCAGGAACTGGATCAGCCCGAACAGCTTCTCCTCAAAATCCCCGGTCACCGGTTTTTCCTGGATGTAATCCATCACCGGCTGGTCGTTGCCGCAGAGATTCTTCAGCTCCGGAATATAGAAGGGATTGGGCAGGAACCGCACATCAAAGACCATGTCGCAGTCCAGAGGAATGCCGTATTTGAATCCGAAGGACTGGACCACGATGTTCATGGGAGGCAGTTCCCCTCCCTTGCCGAAAAGCTGGACGATTTTACTGCGCAGTTCCTTGGTGCTGGTCTTGGACGTATCGATGATGGTGGTGGCCCGCTGGCGGATCTGGCTGAGGATATCCCGTTCCCGGGCAATGTCAGCACTCAGTCCGTTGCGCCCTGCCAGAGGATGGCGCCGGCGGGTTTCCTTGTACCGCCGGATCAGGGTGGCATCATCCGCATCCAGGAAGACCAGTTCATAAGGCACGCTGCTCTGGTTCAGCTGGTCCAGGACCTGGTTCAGATCCTTGAAAAATTTCCCTCCCCGGATATCCACCACCAGTGCCAGCTGGGCCCCTCCGTTCTTGTTCTGGAGGCACAGTTCAATGAATTTGGGAATAAAAGTAGGGGGAAGATTGTCCACGCAAAAATAGCCCAGATCTTCCAGGGTCCGCATTACCTGCGTCTTCCCCGCACCGGACATCCCGGTTATCAGCAACGTTCTCGCCATTTCCATCCACACCCCCTGCAAAGTTTTCAATGTTTTTATTATACAATGGAAAAAAAGTCCGTGTAAAGTCTTCCCCGGTTCTTTATACCGGTACCTCCACCTGTTCAGTCATCACCGTCCGAAGGATCCGGGCCACCCCGTTCCGGGTATTGGGAGCCGTCACCACCCGGGCCGCCTGGCGCACCGGATCGCTGGCGTTCCCCATGGCCACTCCCAGGCCGGCGTGGGTGATCATGTCCAGATCATTGTCCGAATCCCCCACACAGAGGATTTCCTCTCCTTTGATCCCTTCCCGGGCCGCCAGAGCCTGGAGGGCATGCCATTTGTTGGTGGCGGGAGCAGTGACTTCCAGGAATCCTTTGGAAGAGCTGACGATTTTGATCTTCCCGGCATATTTCTCTTCCAGTTCCGGCCGCAGGGTCTTCACCTGGTCAGAAATCACCAGCAGTTTGTGGGGAGCCTGGGACAGGTGATGGATTTCTTCCGTTTTCACTTCATAGGGCACCCGGGAAAAATGGGAATAGAACCGGGCTTCCTTACAGTCCCGAGGCACCCACAGATGGTCATCCACATAGGCCTGGATATAGATTCCCCGGCCCAGGCAGTCATCCAGAAGAGGCTGGGCCACTTCCAGAGGCAGGGGCCAGGCTCCCAGGGTCTCTCCGGTCCGGGGATCCCGGATCAGAGCCCCGTTGTAGACCACCAGAGGACGGGTAATGCCCAGTTCCCGGGCATAGGGCAGGGCCGACCGGTACATCCGTCCCGTGGCCAGGGTCACGAAATAGCCGGCAGCTACCGCGTCTTTTACCGCCGCCGCATCTTCCGGGGCAATGTTCTTTTCTTCATCCAGCAGAGTGCCATCCAGATCCATGGCAATCATTTTCAGGGACATGGGTTTCCTCCTTCTCGTTTTCCCAACAAAAAAAGGCTGCCGCTGGAATGCGACAGCCTTTCTGGCTTTTTAGGCTTCTTCGGAGAACTGGTCTTTGCCTACGCCGCAGATGGGGCAGACCCAATCTTCCGGCAGGTCTTCGAATTTGGTGCCGGGAGCAATGTTGTGTTCCGGATCACCGGCAGCTTCATCATATACATAACCGCAAACGTCACAAACGTATTTTTTCATTGTTCGTATCCCCCTCAGGATTATTTGTTTTCTTCGCCCTCGATTATACCAAAGGTTCTTTCCTGTGGCAATAGGTTTTAAAGAAATTTTTAAGAAAAATTATTGGCTAATAACTTATTTTTATTTTCCCTTTTTCAGGCTCTCCTGCCCCTGTTCCAGCAGGGCCGTTTTTTCCAGCAGGCTGCCCTGGAGAAAAGCATGGACCCGTTCCGCCACCGGCCGGGTCATGGAATCCACTGCCGCCAGATCTTCCACAGAAGCCTGGCGCATAGCATCCAGGGAACCGAACCGTTTCCACAGAGCGGACCGTCGTTTGGGCCCCAGCCCTTCCAGATGGTCCAGGACGGACACCAGGTTCCGTTTCCCCAGCCGTTTCCGGTGGTAGGTGATGGCGAACCGGTGGGCCTCATCCCGGATGTGCTGGATCAGGTGGAGGGCCGGAGACATTTTGTCCAGCAGGATACTGGTGTGGGCCCCCTCTTTGAAGATTTCTTCTTCCCGCTTGGCCAAACCGATGACGGGCACCTCCTCCGGGGTGATTCCCAGGCCCCGGATCACGGCACAGGCGGAACTCAGCTGTCCCTTGCCCCCATCGATGATAATCAGGCTGGGCAGATCTTCCAGGTCTCTGTACCGCCGATACACCACTTCTTCCATGGATTTGAAGTCGTCCGGCTTCCCTTCTGTGGACCGGAGCTTGTACCTCCGGTAATCCTTCTTGCTGGGGGCACCGTTCCGGAACACCACCATGGAAGCTACCGTCTCCCGGCCCTGGTTGTGGGAAATATCGAAACAGTCCATCCGTTCCAGGGGCTTCTCCAGTCCCAGGGCCTTCTGGAGCTGTTCCGCCGCATCCAGGTCCGTCCCTCCAAAGGCATGGCCCCGGCGGAGCCGCTCTTCCAGATTCTTCCGGGCATTGTTCACCGCCATGAGCACCAGGTCGTGCTTCAGGCCCCGCTGGGGCACCAGCAGGTTCACCGGCTTTTCGCACAGACCACTGAGCCACTGGGACAGCAGGGTCCGGTCGCTGTCTGCCAGATCTTCGCTCACCAGGATCTCCCGGGGCGGCCGGTGGTTTTCATGGTAGTACTGCTTCAGGAAATCTGCCAGCACTTCTCCTCCCGGTTCCCCGATTTCCTGGTCCAGGAAGAAGCTGTCACGGCCCAGGATCTTGCCGCTGCGGATAAAGAACACCTGGACACAGACCCCGCTGTCATCCATGGCCAGCCCCACCACATCCCGGTCCCCGCTTTCCGTGGTGGCTTTCTGTTTTTCCGCCAGCTTCCGGAGGCTCAGCAGGGAATCCCGGTACCGGGCCGCCGCCTCAAATTCCAGATTGTCCGAAGCCTGCTGCATTTTTGCGGTCAGATCCTTTTCCAGCTGGGACACCTTCCCGTCCAGCAGCAGCAGCACTGCATCCACCATCTGCTTGTATTCGCTGACAGGCACCTTCCCGGTACAGGGAGCCAGGCACCGGTGGAGATGGTACTGGAGGCAGGGCCGTTTGGCATTCAGGTTTCGGCAGTGCCGGAGGGGAAACATGGTCCGGATCAGCTTCATGGTGTCCCGGAGGGCTCCCGCATCTGCAAAGGGACCATAGTACCGGGCCCCGTCCTTCTGCACCCGGCGGGTGAGCACCATACGGGGATAGGCCTCCCCTACGGTGATCTTCAGATAGGGATAGGTCTTGTCATCCTTCAGGTCGATGTTGTACCGGGGCCGGTACTTTTTGATCAGGTTGCATTCCAGGATCAGGGCTTCCATCTCGCTGGCGGTGACAATGGTCTCGATGGAGGCCACATGGGCGTTGATGGCCCGGACCTTGGGGGACACCTGGCTGGCCGGGCGGAAGTAGCTGCGCACCCGGTTTTTCAGGATCACCGCCTTACCCACATAGATCACCTTTCCGGAGGCGTCGTGCATGATGTAGACTCCCGGGGCGTTGGGGAGCACCGCCAGGGTCTCTTTGATGGCATCGTTCATTCCAGGACCTTCTTTACATACTGGCCGGTGTAGGATTCCGGCACTTCCGCCACCTGTTCCGGAGTCCCGGTGGCAATTACCGTACCGCCCCGGTCGCCCCCTTCCGGCCCCAGGTCGATAAGCCAGTCAGCACTTTTGATCACATCCAGGTTGTGTTCGATGACCACTACGGTGCTCCCGGCATCCACCAGCCGCTGGAGCACTTCCAGCAGCTTGTGCACATCCGCCATGTGGAGCCCGGTGGTGGGTTCATCCAAAATATACAGGGTCCGGCCGGTGTTCACCTTGGCCAGTTCCGTGGCCAGTTTCACCCGCTGGGCTTCCCCGCCGGAGAGAGTGGTGGCCGCCTGGCCCAGCCGGATGTAGCCCAGGCCCACGTCTTCCAGCACCTGGAGCTTCCGGAGGATCCGCTGCTGGTTGCTGAAGTACTGGCAGGCCTCGCTGACGGTCATGTCCAGGACTTCCGCAATGTTCTTTCCCTTGTACCGGACTTCCAGAGTATCCCGGTTGTACCGGGTGCCTTTGCACACTTCGCAGGGCACGTACACATCGGGCAGGAAGTTCATCTCGATTTTCAGCATCCCGTCCCCGTGGCAGGCTTCGCACCGGCCGCCCTTCACGTTGAAGCTGAACCGGCCGGGCTTGTAGCCCCGGAGCTTGGCGTCGTTGGTGGTGCTGAACAGGGTCCGGATCAGGTCGAAGGTGCCGGTGTAGGTGGCCGGGTTGGACCGGGGAGTCCGGCCAATGGGGCTCTGGTCGATGTTGATCACCTTGTCGATATGCTGGATCCCGGTGATCCGGTCGTGGGCCAGAGGCCGTTCCCGGGCCCCCATCAGCTTCTTGGCCAGGGCCTTGTACAGGATATCGTTGATCAGGGTACTTTTGCCGCTGCCGCTGACCCCGGTAACCACTGTCAGCGTTCCCAGGGGAATGGACACATCGATGTTCTTCAGGTTGTTGGCCCGGGCTCCCTTGATGGTCAGCGTCTTCCCGCTGCCCTTCCGGCGCTGGGCCGGCACAGGGATTTTCTTCCGGCCGCTGAGGTACTGGCCGGTGACCGATTCCGGCACCTGGCTGATTTCTTCTGCCGTGCCCTGGGCCACCACATAGCCTCCGTTTTCCCCGGCCCCGGGCCCGATATCGATGATCTGGTCTGCCGCCCGCATGGTGTCTTCGTCATGTTCCACCACAATCAGGGTGTTCCCCATGTCCCGGAGGTTCTTCAGGGTTTCCAGCAGTTTGTCATTGTCCCGCTGGTGGAGGCCGATGCTGGGTTCATCCAGGATGTACAGCACCCCCACCAGTCCGGAGCCGATCTGGGTGGCCAGACGGATCCGCTGGGCTTCTCCCCCGGACAGAGTAGCCGCCGCCCGGTCCAAGGTCAGGTAATCCAGCCCCACATTGTTCAGGAAGCTGAGCCGGGCCCGGATTTCCTTCAGGATCTGTTTGGCGATAAAGGCATCCCGGTCCGAAAGCTGGAGATGGTTGAAGAAATCCAGACATTCCCGTACCGGCAGCTGGCACACCTGCTGGATATTCTTCCCATCCACAGTGATCCCCAGGACTTCCGGACGGAGCCGGGCCCCGTGGCAGGTGGAACATTCGATGGCGGTCATGAAGGATTCGTAATCCAGCCGCTGGCTTTCGCTCATGGCGTCCTTCAGCCGCCGTTTCAGCACCGGAATGATCCCTTCAAAAGGGGTATTGTGTTCGTTGATTTCCCCCATGAGATTCTGATAGGAGAAGGTGAAGATTTCGTCCGGGATCCCTTCCAACAGCTGCTGCTGGAATTTTTTCGGCAGATCCTTCCAGCAGTTCTGGAGGGAGAAGCCCCGGCTTTTCAATACGGCTGCCAATTGACACAGGAAATAGGACTTCACATTGGAGCTTACTGCCGCAATGGCCCCCTGGTCAAAAGGCTTCGTCTTGTCCGGGATGATCAGATCCGGGTCGAATTCCATGTGCTGGCCCAGGCCCATACAATCCGGGCAGGCCCCGTAGGGGGCATTGAAGGAAAACAGCCGGGGTTCGATTTCCGGCAGGCTGATGCCGCATTCCGCACAGGCGAACTTTTCGCTGTACACATGGGTCTCTCCCCCGATTTCTTCGATGGCCACGGTGCCTTCCCCCAGCTTCAGGGCTGTCTCCAGGGAATCGGTGAGCCGGCTCCCCAGGCTGGGACGGGCCATCAGCCGGTCCACCACTACGGAAATATAATGCTTTTTCTTTTTGTCCAGCTGGATCTCCTCATCCAGGGTATAAATGTGGTCATCCACCTTCACCCGCACATAGCCGGCCCGGCGGACGGTTTCCAGGATGTTTTTGTGTTCCCCTTTCCGTCCCCACACCACCGGGGCCAGGATCATGAACTTGGTCCCTTCCGGCAGTTCCAGCACCTTGTCGGCGATCTGCTGGGGGGACTGCCGTTCGATCACCTTCCCGCATTTGGGACAGTGGGGGATCCCGATCCGGGCAAACAGCAGCCGGAGATAGTCGTAGATCTCCGTCACCGTCCCCACGGTGGACCGGGGGTTCCGGCTGGTGGTCTTCTGGTCGATGGAAATGGCCGGGGACAGCCCTCCGATATAGTCCACATCCGGTTTGTCCATCTGTCCCAGGAACTGCCGGGCGTAGGCGGACAGGCTTTCCACATACCGGCGCTGGCCTTCCGCATAGATGGTGTCAAAGGCCAGGGAGGATTTTCCGCTTCCGGACAGTCCGGTGATCACCACCAGCTTGTTTCGGGGGATCTTCAGGGAGATATTTTTCAGGTTGTGCTGCCGCGCACCCTGGATCACAATGGCGTCTTCATTCATGAGCTTTTCTTTGCTCTCCTTTCAGCAGGATCAGCTGGTCCCGGTATTCCGCAGCCAGTTCAAAGTCCAGCTGTTTGGCCGCTTCCTTCATTTTCTTTTCCATGGCCCGGATCTGTTTGTCCAGTTCCCGAGGCTTCAGTTTCTTCACGGTTTTGGCCGTATATCCCTTGGCGGCGGTATCGTCCTCTTCCACCTTGGTGAGTTTGATCAGTTCCACCACTTTTTTCTGGATGGTCTTGGGTACAATCCCGTGGGCCTTGTTGAAGGCCTCCTGTTTTTCCCGTCGCCGGGCGGTTTCGCTGATGGCCCGCTCCATGGATCCGGTAATGGTGTCCGCGTACATGATCACCCGGCCGTGGGCATTCCGGGCTGCCCGGCCGATGGTCTGGATCATGGCGGTGTCGCTGCGGAGGAATCCTTCCTTGTCCGCATCCAGGATGGCCACCAGGCTCACTTCCGGCATGTCCAGCCCTTCCCGGAGCAGGTTGATGCCCACCAGCACGTCGAACTTCCCGGCCCGCAGGTCATGGATGATTTCCGCCCGTTCGATGGTGGCAATGTCCGAATGGAGGTACCGGACCCGGACCCCGGCGGTGGTAAGATATTCCGTCAGGTCTTCCGCCATTTTTTTGGTCAGGGTGGTTACCAGCACCCGTTCCTTCTGGCCGGTGACCTTGTGGATTTCCCCCAGCAGGTCGTCGATCTGTCCCTTGATGGGCCGCACTTCGATCTGGGGGTCCAAAAGCCCGGTGGGCCGGATGATCTGTTCCACCACCTGGTCGGTGGTTTCCATTTCGTAAGGCCCGGGAGTGGCAGATACATAGATGATCTGCCCCCGCTGGGCCTGGAATTCGTCAAAGGTGAGCGGCCGGTTGTCAATGGCGGAAGGCAGCCGGAACCCGTACTTTACCAGCTGTTCCTTCCGTGCCCGGTCCCCGGCGTACATGGCCCGGAGCTGGGGCAGGGTCACATGGCTTTCGTCGATTACCGTAAGGAAATCCTTGGGGAAGTAGTTCACCAGGGTAAAAGGCGGCTCTCCAGGCTTCCGTCCCGTAAGGTGCCGGGAATAGTTTTCGATGCCGCTGCAGTACCCCAGCTCCTGCATCATCTCCAGGTCGTAATTGGTCCGCTGTTCCAGCCGCTGGGCTTCCAGGAGCTTGTTTTCCCCCTTCAGCACCTTCAGCCGTTCATTCAGTTCCCGGCGGATGTCTTTCCGGGCCCGTTCCAGGTTTTCATCGCTGGTTACATAATGGCTGGCCGGGAAGATGGCCACATGGGTCCGTTTGTCCACCACCTGGCCGGTGAGCACGTCGATTTCCTCCAGGCTGTCCACTTCGTCCCCGAACAGTTCGATGCGGATGGCCTTTTCTCCGTAACTGGCCGGGACCACTTCGATCACATCTCCCCGGACCCGGAACTTGCCCCGCTCCAGGGACAGGTCATTCCGTTCATAGCGGATCTTCACCAGTTTCTCCAGGATGGCATCCCGTTCCACCGTCTGGCCCACCCGCAGAGACAGGACACTGTCGTAGTAGTCTTTGGGGCCGCCCAGGCCATAGATGCAGGACACCGACGCCACTACGATCACGTCCCGCCGTTCCATCAGGGCGGAAGTGGCCGAGTGCCGCAGCTTGTCGATTTCATCGTTCATGGAAGAATCTTTTTCAATATAGGTATCCGTGGCCGGGATATAGGCTTCCGGCTGGTAGTAATCGTAATAGGACACAAAGTATTCCACCGCATTGTTGGGGAAGAATTCCTTGAATTCGCTGCACAGCTGGGCCGCCAGGGTCTTGTTGTGGGCGATCACCAGGGTGGGTTTCTGGACCTTCTGGATCACCTGGGCAATGGTGTAGGTTTTCCCGGTGCCGGTGGCCCCCAGCAGCACCTGGGTATGGAGCCCGTCCTCCACCCCTCTGGCCAGGGCCTCTATGGCTTCCGGCTGGTCTCCTGCCGGAGCAAAAGGAGCATGGATTTCAAATGGCATAATGGTTTCTCCTTGTTCTTTCAGTATCTCTATCATTATATCATACGGAAAAAGTACTGACTGGTGAGTCTAAAGTCTTTCTTTTAGCCATACAGATAGTGTATAATAAAATGATTCTGTAAGAAGGAGGAAACCATGCATTTATCGTTCAAATCGGTACTGGCTGGCGCCCTGCTGATGTTTTCCCTGGCACCGGGCGCAGAAGCCTCACCAAAGATTCTGTACGTTCCCCTGGACAACCGGCCTGTGTGTCTGGAATATACCGTGGACACCGCCAAGGCGGCCGGCTATCCCCTGACCACCCCTCCGGAAAAGGACCTGTCCGACCATCGGGGTTCCGGGGACAATGAAGCCCTGTGGAACTGGCTGGAAAAGGAAGCCCCTCATGCAGAGGCAGCGGTGCTGGCTACGGACAGCTTGAACTACGGGGGCCTGGTGGCTTCCCGGAAACACCACCATCTGGAAAAATACCTGAAGGAAAAGGTCCATCGTCTGGAAAAGCTGAAAAAGGACAACCCGGGGCTGAAGATCTATGCCTTCAGCACCATTATGCGGACGCCCCAGCAGAGCATCGGGAAAGTGGAACCTGGGTACTACCAGGAATACGGCCCCAAGATCTTTCGTTATTCCCAGCTCCAGGACAAGGAGGACCGGGACGGATCCCTGAGCTATCCGGAAATCCAGGAACGGCAGACCCTGCTGGCCCAGATTCCCGATTCCGTCATGAAGGACTGGCGGACCCGGCGGCTGATGAATTTCCAGACCAACAAACGGCTGATCCGGCTGTGCCAGAACGGCACCTTCCATTATTTTGCCCTGGGCAAGGATGACGATGCGCCCCTGTCCCAGACCCATATGGAAGCCCGGCACCTGAAATTTGTGGGCGACGGGGTTACGGAAAACCGGTTCCAGATCCTGCCCGGGGTGGACCAGGTGGGGCTTTTGCTGGTGACCCGGGCCATCAATGAGATCCGGGGGGAAAAGCCCAGGGTCTATCCCCTGTTTGCACCCGGAGCCGGCGGCGATACCGTGCCCCTGTATTCCGATGAACGGGCGGAAGATTCTGTCCGGAACCAGATCCTGGCCAGCGGGGCAGTGGAAACCAGCCACCTGAAGAAGGCGGATCTGGTGCTGGCAGTGAACACTCCGGAAGACGGGGTCTGCCTGGATTCCACCGCCAATGACAACGCCCCCTACGCCAGCCGGGCCAACCGGGCCTTCGCTGCAGAACTGGCGGACCTGGAGACCCAGAAGCCCGTGGCTCTGGCGGATATTTCCTATGCCAACGGGGCGGACAACGGGTTCATGCTGGCCATGACCGATGCCAAAGCCCTGCTGGGGCTCACCGCCTATTCCGGCTGGAACACTGCGGACAACAGCATCGGCTATGCTCTGAGCCAGGGGATCCTGGGCAAACGGATCAAACCGGCGGAACGGGAACGGCTGCTGAAGACCCGGCTCCTGGACGACTGGATCTACCAGGCCAATGTCCGGTACCGGATCAGCCTGGGCATCGACCAGCACGATTTCAAGCTGAAGTACGATCTGGGGAAATACTACAACCGGATCCTCAGCGGTACCAACCGGCTGTTCCGCCAGTACGTGGAAGACGAACCCACCCTGAAGGGCACCCATTATACGGTGGAATTCCCCTGGAACCGGATGTTCGAGGTGGATGTGAGAGTGAAGTGAGGCCAGGCTGCAGCCTGGCTGGTCACTAGTCTCCAGTCTCTAGTCTCTAGCCACTGGAAGCCGGCTTGCCGCCGGCTTTGAACAAATTTTAACTATGTATTTACAGGAGGATTTATTTATGGCCAAGAACAGCTCTTTCGACATTGTTTCCCAGATTGACATGCAGGAACTGGACAACGCTTTGAACCAGACCCGGAAAGAAATCGAACAGCGGTATGACTTCCGGGGCTCCAACGCCACCATCGAGCTCTCTGACGGAGACCTGAAACTGGCAGCGGAAGACGAATACAAACTGGGTGCCATCCTGGACATCCTGCGTCAGCGGATGGCCAAACGGGGCCTGTCTCTCCGCAGCCTGGACCCGGGCAAAGTGGAACCTGCCGCCAAAGGCACCGTCCGGCAGACCGTAAAGCTGAAACAGGGCATCGACAAGGAAACCGCCAAAAAGGTCATCGCTGCCATCAAAGCCGCCAAGATCAAGGTGACCACCCAGCAGCAGGACGACCAGATCCGGGTGTCCGGCCCGAAAAAAGACGATCTCCAAGCCGTGATCCAGCTGGTCAAAGGACAGGATTTCGGAATCGATATGCAGTTTATCAATATGAGATGAGAAAAGGCAGCCGCAACCCGGCTGCCTTCCTTCGTCCAGTGACTGGTGACAAGAGACCAGTGACCGGGGGTGTGAATTTTTTCACCCCCTTTTTTTATTCCTTCCCCCTCTTCCTCCTCTCCATGGGATGGATCAGCTGCCAGCGGAAGCGGACAGCGAAGAACCGGAGGGCAATCACCATGAAGGCGCCCAGCCAGGGGGCCAGGTCCTGGCTTTCGTAATGCCAGCACAGGCACATGACCAGGCTGCCGGCCAGGGAGGCGGTGGCGTACACATCGGTGTTCAGCACACTGGGCACCCGCTGGGCCATCAGATCCCGGAGCACCCCGCCTCCCACCGCTGTCAGGAGCCCCAGCATAATGGGATACACAAAGGTGTGGGGCTTGCCCTGGGACAGGCCGGTGAGGGTCCCGGTCACCGTAAAGGAAGCCAGTCCCACCGTATCCGCCGCAATATAGAAAAAAGTCACGATCTGCCGTTTCCGTCCCGCGATCCGGTAGGAGGCAAAGAGCCAGGACATGGCCAGAGCCGTAAGCACCGCCAGCAGCAGGTTTCCCGGGTTCTCCAGAGCCATGGGAGGGGTATAGCCTGCCAGCACATCCCGGATCATCCCGCCTCCCACGGCGGTAAGCACCGCCAGCACCGTGATTCCGAACACATCCATGTTCTTCACCATGCCCACAATGGCACCGGAAGCCGCAAAAGAAACAGTCCCGGCGATTTCAAACAGATTCCACAGCTGCAGCATACATCCTCCCTTTATCCCAACACTCTCAGCAGTTCTTCTCCGCTGGTCTCTCCAGCCAGTACCTTGTCCCGGCCGTCTTCCCGGAGGGAACGGAAGCCCCCTTTCCGGGCCTCCTGTTCCAGCCGTTCTTCACTCCATCCTTCCAGGATCCCCCGGCGCAGCCCGCCGTCCATCACCAGCACCTCCTGGAGAGGCAGCCGGCCGGCATAGCCCGTATGACGGCAGTGGGGGCATCCCTGGGCCCGGTACAGGGTCCGTGGCTCTTCCAGCCCCAGATACTTCCATTCCCAGTCCCTTTCCGTTACAGTATACGCCTTTTTGCACTCCCTGCACAGTCTCCGGACCAGCAGCTGTCCGGCTACGCCCTGGAGAGCAGAAGCCGCCAGATAGGGCTCCACTCCCATGTCCAGGATCCGGTTCACCGCCCCTGCCGCCCGGTTGGTGTGTAGGGTACTCAGTACCCGGTGTCCGGTAAGAGCTGCCTGGATGGCCATGGCCGCCGTTTCTCCGTCCCGGATCTCCCCGATCAGGATGCAGTCCGGGTCCTGGCGGAGGATGCTCCGGAGGCACCGGGCAAAAGTCAGCCCGATTTTAGGCCGCACTGCCACCTGCCGGATCCCCGGAAGCTGATACTCCACCGGGTCCTCCACGGTGATGATGTTCTGGTGCTCCCGGTCCAGGGCCGCCAGAGCCCCATACAGGGTGGTGGATTTGCCGCTGCCTGTGGGCCCGGTGACCAGGAACAGTCCGTGGGGCTGCCGGAGACACTGGGACAGCCGCTGCCGGTTGGCATCACTGAACCCCAGCCGGGACAGATCCAGGGGCAGAGCCTCCTGGTCCAGCAGCCGAAGCACCAGGTTTTCTCCGAACAGGGTGGGCAGGGAGGACACCCGCACGTCCACCGGTCGGTCCCGCCACCGGATCTGGAACCGTCCGTCCTGGGGCAGCCGTTTTTCTCCAATGTCCAGCCCGGACAGGATTTTGAACCGGGAAAGCAGCGGATCCTGGAGGTTCCGTTCCACCTGGCAAAGGGGCTGGAGCACTCCGTCCACCCGGCAGCGGATCGTCATCCGGTCTTTTTCCGGTTCCAGATGGATGTCGCTGGCTCCCCGTTCCAGGGCCTTTTCCAGCACCTGCCGGGCCAGACGGACAGCCGGCGATGCCGTATCCTCTCTTCCTCCTTCCAGAGGATTGTTCCACCGGTTTCCACCGGAAACACTGCCATAGGGATGCCCGAACATGGCTCTTCTCCTTTCTGACTGACCGTTCACTGTCTCTTTTCCTCCGTTCATGACCCGAGGGGTAGGAAAATTTCCTGAAATTTCCTATAATGGAACCTGAATCCATTTCATGAAGGAGGTTCCCATGTTTTCCTTACCGTTTTCTTTTTCTTCGCTCCCCGCTCTGTCCTCCCGGCTGGGACTAGGCCTGATGCTGGCAGCCGCCGGCACCGGTTCCGCCCTGTATCTGTTCCCTTCTCCCTCTCTGCCGGATTTTCCGCCCCTGCCTGCTCTTGCAGAAGAAGAAACGGCGGAACCATTGAAAAAGCCGGTCCGTCCCAAGCCTCTGCCCCGGCGGGACCCCTTTCGGCCTCTGGATCATCCGGTCGGGACCCTTGCCCCCGGGAAAAAAGTTCCAGCCGTCCCGATTCCCTCCGGAATCCCGGCGGCTCCGGCTGCTTCCCAGCCGGCTCCTTCCCTCCAGGTCTGCCGTCTCCTGGGGATCCTGGAAATGAACGGCACCCGGAAAGCTCTGGCGGCCCTGCCGGAAGGACACCGTCTCCTGGGCAAAGGAGATGAACTCCCTGGCCTGGGTTCCATCACCCAGGTCCTGCCCTCTGCCCTGGAATGCGGGGCCCGTCAGATCCGGATCGGGGAGGTATGGCCATGAAAAGACTTTCTGTCATTTGTTTCTGTATTTTCTGCTTTTTTACACCGGTCAAATGGGTTCTGGCCGCTTCTCTGGAAGATCCCATTTCCCTTTCCGTGGAAAATGCCCCCACCGGTGCCGTGCTCCAGAGCATTGCCCAGCTGTCCGGCCGGAGCCTGATCCTGGACGAGCCGGCCTCCGGCACCCTGTCCCTGGAGCTCCATGAGATGCCCCTGTCCCAGGCGCTGGAAGCCGTCACCCGCAGCCAGGGGCTCTGCTGGAACCTGGAAGGAGATACCCTGTGGGTGGCCCGGCCGGAACGGATGGACGCCCTGGACGGCCGTCTGTCGGTGCATCCGCTGGAATACATCTCCGCCCGGGAAACCGCCGAATCCCTAAAGCCCCTGTTTTCCGCTCCCCTGGCCTGGTCAAAAGGAGCCAACGCCATTTTGTTCCACGGATCCCCGGGAGAGGAAAACCGGCTGAAGGAGGCCCTGAAGGCCCTGGACCGGCCCACCCGGCAAATCACCCTGGAAGCCCGGATCCTGTCCCTGGGGGAAACCGCCTCCCGGGAACTGGGGCTCCAGTGGGACTGGAGTCCTCTGCCGGCCGGCAAAGACCAGGGAGAAGAAAACATGGCCGGCCGGATCCATCTGGGCCACGGGTACGGAGCCAATTTCCAGGCCCGGCTCAGTGCCCTTTGCCAGGAAGGAAAGGCCAAGGTGCTGGCCACCCCCCGGATCATCACTCTTCCCGGCCGGGAAGCCAGTATTTTCATTGGGGACCATATCCCGGTGGTGACGGAAAAGGTCACCAACAGCACCACCACCAGCACTACGGAATATGTGGATGCGGGGATCCGGCTTTCCTACACTCCATACCTGAGCCAGGACGGACTGATCACCGCCAAAGTCCACACGGAAGTGAGCACTCCCACCCTGATCGCGGAACTGAAAAACTACCGGATCACCAGCCGTACGGCGGATACCCATGTACGGCTCCGGGAAAAGGAAACCCTGGTGATCGGCGGGCTGATCAGCGAACAGGAACAGCACCGGCTGGAGGCCATTCCCCTGCTGTCCAAACTGCCCCTTCTGGGAGAGATTTTCAAGTTCCGGAGCCAGAGCCGGAACCGGACGGAGGTATGCATGATCCTGACCCCCTATCTCAGTGATCCCGGTGTGCTGCCTCCGGAAGGATCCCTCCCTGCCGGACCCGTTCCAGGAACTGATGGAGGATCCGGCCGGTAATGCCCCAGATGATCCGCTTCTTCCAGGGGTAGAAGAACACTTCATAGCCGCCCCGGATGTTCCAGCCGTCCTGGAAGCCATAGGCCCACTGAGATGGAAATCCCGGTTCCTGCCGGCTGGCCAGGGACAGTTTCCCCACCACCGGATGGATGGCCAACAGGTCCTTCAACGGGACGGAAAACACTTCCCCCACTTCCTGCTTGTCCAGCTGGAGAGAGACCTGGCTGGGCAGGATCCCGGCAAAGGGATAGATCATGGGACCGGAATAGCCGTAGAAATAGTCCAAAGGCCCCAGTACCTGGATTTTGTCTTCCGGGATGCCCAGTTCTTCCCGGGTCTCCCGGAGGGCAGTGGCGCAGAAGTTGGAATCCGAATCCTCCCGATGGCCTCCGGGAAAGCAGATGTCTCCCGGCTGCCAGCTCATGTTGGCGGCCCGGACCTCAAAAAGGATTTCCCACCCATGTTTGGTCCAGCGCAAAGGCAGCAGCACGGCGCTTTCCCAAAGCCGGAGGGTTTTATCCACCCGCTGCCGCTGGTCCGGCCAAAGCCCGGCCAGTTTCTGCCGCTGTTCCATTTCCTGACTCATACCCGTTTCTCCCTTCGTTTTTGTATCGAACATAACAGAATTGTACAATATTTTTAGGAAATGGTAAAGGGGCTGTTGCTTTCGCAACAGCCCCTTTCTTTTATTCCAAATGCTCCATGATCCGGTTGATCAGTTCTTTTCTTGTGGTATGACTGGTAGAACTGTAGGTCATGATCTGCTCGTCCCCCAGGCCGAAGGTCTTCTGGTACAGGGCCTTCTGGCTGGCCACGGCGCCCTTGCTCAGCTTGTCGCTTTTGGTCAGGATCACCATAATAGGCAGTCCCAGGCTCAGCAGCCACTGGTAGCAGTCGATGTCGCTTTCCATGGGTGCATGGCGGATGTCCATAAGCACACAGACCAGCTTCAGGTACTGGGAATTCTCCATGTACTTGCAGATAAAGGCGGACCACTGCTCCTTGTTCCCTTTGCTGGTCCGGGCAAATCCGTACCCCGGCAAATCTACTGCATAGTAGGTGTGCCGGTCCACTTTTTCCTCCTGCTGGCGCTTGGCCTGGAAGGAATAGAAGTTGATGGTCTGGGTCTTGCCGGGAGAGCTGCTGACCCTGGCCAGGCCCTTCCGCCGGGCCAGGGAATTCAGCAGGGAAGATTTTCCCACATTGCTCCGTCCGATGAACGCCACCTCGTCAATGGTATCCTGGGGATACTGGGTGGCCTTTACCGCCGAAGCCACATAGGAAGCACCGATGATGTCCCACTCTTTTCCTGCCATGTTATGCCTCCAGGGCCAGTTTGGTCACCTGGTCCATACTGTCCACAGGGATAAAGGTCATGTCATTCCGGACTTTTTCCGGGATTTCCTCCAGATCCTGCTGGTTCTGCCGGGGAATCAGCACCGTCTTCACCCGATACCGGTGAGCTGCCAGGACCTTTTCCTTCAGGCCGCCGATGGGCAGCACATGGCCGGTGATGGTGATTTCCCCGGTCATGGCCAGGTCCGCCTTCACCTTCCGTTTGGTCAGGGCACTTTCCATGGCCGTGGCCATGGTAATCCCCGCAGAAGGACCATCTTTGGGAATGGCCCCTTCCGGCACATGGATGTGGATATCCACTTTCTCATTGAAATCCGGATCCAGCCCCAGTTCCTTGGCCCGGGAACGGATGTAGGTAAAGGCCGCCTGGGCGCTTTCCTTCATCACATCTCCCAATTGCCCGGTGAGGACCAGTTTGCCCTTGCCTTCGCAGACCACCACTTCGATCTTCAGCAGTTCGCCGCCTACACTGGTCCAGGCCAGACCGGTGCAGACCCCTACTTCGGACCGGGCCCGCATATCGCTTTCCAGGAAAATGGCTGGTCCCAGGTAGTCCTTCAGATGGGCGGGCGTGACGCTGACCCTGGACAGGCCGTCTTCCACGATTTTCCGGGCTGCCTTCCGGCAGACAGTGGCAATCTTCCGTTCCAGGTTCCGGACCCCGGCTTCCCGGGTGTAGTCCCGGATGATGTGCTGGATGGAAGCAGCCCCCAGGCTCAGCTGTTTGCCGGTCAGGCCGTTGGCCTTCCGTTCCTTGGGCAGCAGGTGGAGCTGGGCGATCTTCAGCTTTTCCTCATCGGTGTAGCTGGACAGCTCGATGACTTCCAAACGGTCCAAAAGTGCCGGCGGGATGGTTTCCACCGTATTGGCGGTCACGATCCAGAACACATTGCTCATGTCATAGGGGAATTCGATGTAATGGTCGCTGAAATGGCTGTTCTGTTCCGGATCCAGCACTTCCAGCAGGGCGGAAGCCGGGTCACCCCGGAAATCTGCCCCCATTTTATCCACTTCGTCCAACAGGAACACCGGGTTGTCGGTGCCGCAGTCGATCATCCCGTTGATGAGCCGGCCGGGCATGGCCCCGATATAGGTCCGCCGGTGGCCCCGGATTTCCGCTTCATCCCGGATGCCCCCCAGGCTGATCCGGGTGAACTTCCGGTTCACAGCCCGGGCAATGCTCTGGGCCAGACTGGTCTTCCCAACACCAGGAGGCCCAACCAGACAGATGATGGGTCCCCGGTTGCTGTGGGTCAAAGCCCGCACTGCCAGGTAATCCAGGATCCGTTCCTTCACCTTTTTCAGGCCGTAGTGGTCCTTGTCCAGCACCGCAGCCGCCTTCTTCAGGTCGTAGTTGTCCTGGGTCATCTTCCCCCAGGGCAGGCTCAGCACCGTGTCCAGATAGTTCCGGATCACTGCGCTTTCCGCCATCATGGGAGGCATCTTGTACAGCCGGTCCAGCTCCTTGTCCAGCTTTTCCTTCACATCGTCAGGAAGCTTCATCTGCTGCATCTTTTCCTGGTATTCCTTGACTTCGGAGCCTTTTTCGCCTCCTTCGTCCAGTTCTTTATTGATGGCCTTCAGCTGTTCCCGCAGGTAGTATTCCCGCTGGTTCTGCTCGATCTGCTTCCGGACCTGCTGGGAAATGTCCTTTTCCAGGTTGACGATTTCCAGTTCCTTGCACAGATACCCATAGAGCAGGTGCAGCCGTTCCTTCACATCCACCGCTTCCAGGAGTTTTTCCTTTTCCTCCACATCGATGGTCAGGTACCCGGCGATCATATCGGCGATTTTCCCGGGATCCGGCTGATCCTTAAAGGTGAGCAGCACTTCCGTGTTCACTTTCTTGCTGGCCAGCACCCACTGTTCGAAGGTTTCCACCAGCATCCGCTTCAGGGCTTCCACTTCGTTGGAGTGGTCATTGATGTCTTCCCGTTCCGCCACATAGGCTTCCAGGTTCATCCCTACCGCGTCCACCACGGAGATCACTTCCACCCGGGTAAGGCCTTCCACCAGGATCCGCATGGCCCCGTTGGGCAGCTTCAGCAGCTGTTTGATTTCCGCGATTACCCCAAAATTGTACAGGCTCTTGGCAGTAGGATCATTTTCTTCCGCAGACCGCTGGGTCACCAGCAGGATTCGCTTTCCCATATTCATGGCGCTTTCCACCGCCCGGATGGAACGGTCCCGTCCCACATCCAGATTGATGATCATCCCGGGGAACACCAGGATCCCCCGGAGCGGCAGCAGCGGCAGTCTCATAGTATTGGCATCCAACATCTTGTTTCACCGTCCTTTTGTTGAATAGAGAAAAAGGGAAAAGGGATGCCGGCACCCCTTTTCCTTTTCTCTAGGCATTCTTTCTTGTATCGTTATCTTCCTGCTTCAGCAGCAGCTTGGGTTCCTTGTGCTTGGTCACCACATCTGCTGTCACGATGCATTTTTCCACATTGTCCCGGCTGGGCACCTCGTACATCACGTTCTTCATGATGCCTTCGATGATAGCCCGCAGCCCCCGGGCCCCTGCATTCCGGGCCAGGGCTTCGTGAGCGATGGCCTTCAGGGCTCCCTCGTCGAAATCCAGCTCCACATGGTCCATGGCCAGCAGGTGTTCATACTGCTTGGTCAGGGCGTTCTTGGGTTCCGTCAGGATCTTGATCAGAGCCTTTTCGTCCAGGTTGTCCAGAGTCACCACCACCGGCAGCCGTCCCACGAACTCGGGGATCAGGCCGTACTTCACGAAATCCTCCGGCAGTACGTGACGGAAGGGGTTTTCGCTTTTCTTTTCTGCCTGGGTGGGGATGTCCGCCCCAAAGCCCATGCTCTTTTTTCCGGTCCGGGCGTTGATCACGTTCTCCAAACCGGCAAAAGCACCGCCGCAGATAAAGAGGATATTGGTGGTATCGATCTGGATCAGTTCCTGATGAGGATGCTTCCGTCCTCCCTGGGGAGGAACATTGGCCACCGTACCTTCCAGGATCTTCAGTAGAGCCTGCTGAACCCCTTCCCCGGACACATCCCGGGTAATGGAAGGATTCTCGGACTTCCGGGAAATCTTGTCGATTTCGTCGATATAGATAATGCCCCGTTCAGCCCGGGCAATATCATAGTCTGCATTCTGGATCAGCCGGAGCAGGATGTTTTCCACATCTTCCCCCACATAGCCCGCTTCTGTCAGGCTGGTGGCATCCGCAATGGCAAAGGGAACCTTGAGGATTTTGGCCAGGGTCTGGGCCAGCAGGGTCTTGCCGCTGCCCGTAGGCCCCAGCATCAGGATGTTGGACTTCTGAAGTTCCACATCCTGGTGGTGTCCCTGTTCATAGTTGATCCGTTTGTAGTGGTTGTATACCGCCACAGCCAGGGTCTTCTTGGCCTCTTCCTGACCAATTACATACTGGTCCAGGATGGCCTTGATTTCCTTGGGCTTGGGCAGATCCGTAATGGTTTCTTCCGCCGGAGCTTTCAAATCCTTCTCCAGCATCTCATTGCACAGGGCAATGCACTCATCACAGATAAACACATTGTGGCCGGCGATCAGTTTCTTTACCTGGCTCTGCTTTTTCCCGCAGAAGGAGCAGGTATAGTCCGGACCCTCCAGGCCGTTGTTCTTGTCATCGTAACCCATCTGAAACCCTCCTTACAGCCAGGGCAAGATGGACACTTACCCCTTATTTCTGGGTCTTGATCTGATGGACCACCTGGTCGATCAGACCGTACTTCGCGGCTTCCTCAGCAGTCATGAAATGATCCCGTTCCGTATCCAGACGGATCTGTTCCGGGGTCTGACCGGTGTGGCTGGCCAAAATCTGGTTCATCTCTTCCCGGATCCGCAGGATTTCACGGGCATGGATCTCAATGTCCGTAGCCTGCCCCTGGGCCCCTCCCAGAGGCTGATGGATCATCACTCTGGAATGAGGCAGGGCATAGCGTTTTCCTTTGGCGCCGGCTGCCAGCAGTACGGAAGCCATGGAAGCCGCCATTCCCACACAGATGGTGGAAACATCCGGCCGGATGTACTGCATGGTGTCATAAATCGCCAGCCCGGCACTGACACTGCCGCCCGGGCTGTTGATGTAGAGATGGACATCTTTGTCCGGATCTTCGGACTCCAGGAACAGCAGTTGGGCAATGATCAGGTTGGCCATGTGATCTTCGATTTCCCCGGTGACGAAGATGATCCGATCCTTCAGCAGCCGGGAATAGATGTCATAGCTCCGTTCGCCTTTACTGGTCTGTTCCACCACAATAGGCACATAGCTCATGCCGTCCACCTCCTGGGATTTTATTTTTCTTCAGCAGCTTCTGCGGCCTTGGGAGCGTTTTTGGCGCTGTCAATGACCAGACGGGCAGCTTTCCGGCGGGCAATGTTGCTTACCAGCACAGCCAGGGAACCGTTTTCTTTCACGATTTTTTCCACCTGTTTCAGGGTAGCACCGTGCATGGCACCCAGCTGTTCCATTTCGCTGCGGATTTCGTCTTCGCTGACTTTAATGCCTTCCTTCAGGGCAATGGCATCCAGGACCAGGTCGGTCTTGATGTTTTCCAGAGCCACCGGTTTCTGTTCATCCCGGTAGGTCTTCACATCCTTGCCCAGGTACTGCAGGTACAGAGGCAGGCTCATTTTGTGGGCTTCCAGGTTCATGGCCAGTTCGTCCATCATCTGGTTGGCACGCTGGGTCACCATCACATCAGGCACTTCGAATTTGGCGTTTTCCACGGCCTTTTTGATCAGGTTGGCTTCGTAGTCGGACTGAGCCCGCTGAGCTTCAGCCTTCTTCAGACGGTCCATGGTCTTTTCCCGGAATTCAGCAACGGTTTTGCTGTCGCTGTTGGCGGCGATCAGTTCATCATTGACTTCGGGAACTTCCTTCACTTTTACATCCTGGACAGTGACTTTGAACACAGCCTTCTTGCCGGCCAGTTCCTTGGAGAAGTAGTCTTCCGGGAAGGTTGCGTTCACATCCGTGGATTCACCCTTTTTCAGGCCCACCAGCTGATCTTCAAAGCCGGGGATGAAGCTGTTGCTGCCCACTTCCAGAGGATAGCCCTTGCCTTCGCCGCCTTCGAAAGCTTCGCCGTCAATGGTGCCGGCAAAGTCGATGATGGCCAGGTCGCCTTTTTCCAGAGCCTTGCCTTCCGGAGCTTCCACCATCTTGGAAGCCCGTTTCTGCAGGTTTTCCACTTCCTTGTCCACGTCAGCGTCGGTGATTTCCTTTTCGTCCTTCACCACATCCAGGTCTTTGTACTGGCCCAGTTCCGGTTCCGGACGCAGGGTGACCACCAGGGTCATTTCCATGGGCTGACCTTCTTCGAACTTGGAATCTTTGATTTCAGGATCAGAAACGGGAACCCACTGGTTTTCTTTCAGGGTTTCTCTATATTCACTGTTGGCAGCGATTTCGAAAGCTTCTTCTTTGATGGCGTCTTTGCCTACGTGCATTTCCAGCACACGACGGGGAGCTTTGCCCTTACGGAAGCCAGGGATCGTTACCTGTTTGTTGATCTTGGCAACTGCTTTTTCAAAAGCCTTGGCTACGTCTTCAACCGGCAAAGTGACTTTCAGAGTTGCTTCATTACCTTTTCTTTCTACGGAAACGCTCATTTAAAAAAATCCTCCTCACATGCTGTCAGCCATTTTTATTTGTCTCATGCTTAACAGTCTGTCGTAATTGCTTAAAAAACCGCTCATATAGCATAGCACAAAAGGTGGAAATAAGCAACCAAAAGTCAGACAGACAGGAAAAAGGCAAAAGAAAAACTCCCCCTGTGAGGAGGCAGGGAGAGTTTGGTTGTCCGGAATTATTTCCAGTAATCCAGCTCGGATTCGTCCAGACCGATATTGGATGCCTTGAATACCGGGTTTTCCACTCCGGCATCCAGCTGTTTGCCGTAATCGTCCATCACTGCAATGGCCGTGCCGTTCAGGGCCAGGATGGAAGGGATGTTGATCAGGCACATGAAGGCCATGCAAATATCAGCCACAGCCCAGGCGTTGTCCATGGACATGCCGGCGCCCACAAAGATCACCAGCACCGCCAGCAGCCGGAAGCCCTTCATGAAGCCGGCACTGGGAGTCTTTTTCCCGTTCAGGTAGGCCAGGCAGTTGTCCACATAGAACAGGTTCCCGATCAGGGTGGTAAAGGCAAAGAGCACCATGGCCACGGTGATCATAATGGGACCGAAAGCCCCGAAGTCTGTCTGGGTGGCAGCCTGTACATAGGGAGCCCCGGCCATGGCCTTGGTGGGTACCACCCCGGAGAATATGCACATGAGGGCGGTAGCCGTGCAGAGCACCGTATCGATGAACACGGACAGCATCTGCACCAGACCCTGCTGGGCCGGATGGGCCACATCAGCCGCAGCGGCGGCGTTGGGGGCGGACCCTACACCGGCTTCGTTGGAATACAGGCCCCGTTTGATGCCATACATCATGCAGGAACCGCTGATACCCCCCAGGATCTTCTGGAAGTCAAAGGCATCGGCGAACACGGCGGACAGCACGGAGGGAATCATCCCGATGTGCATCACAATGATCACCAGGGCCAGGATTACATACAGAACCCCCATAAAGGGCACCAGCACTTCCGTCACCCGCATGATCCGTTTGCCGCCGCCCATGAGACAGTAGCCCACCAGCACAGCCAGGATGGCCCCGATGACCCAGGAGGTGACCCCTTTTTCATAGAATCCGTACACGCTGAAGGTGGACTGGAGGTTGTAGGAAGCCAGGGCATTGAACCCGCCGGCATAGGTGATGATCAGGAAGAAGGCAAAGGCCCCTGCCAGCAGTTTGTTGTGGAGAGCGATTTCAATGTAGTAGGCCGGTCCGCCGTAGCTGTCCCCGTTGGCATCCCGGCGTTTGTACACCTGGGCCAGAGTACTTTCGATGAAGGCCGTGGCACCGCCGATGATGGCAATGGCCCACATCCAGAACACGGAACCGAAGCCACCCAGGCACAGGGCGGTGGAGATCCCGATGATGTTCCCGGTACCCACCCGGGAAGCGGTGGAAACCATCAGAGCCTGGAACGAAGATACGGACCCTTCCTTGCTGGGCTTCTGCATGACCACTCGGATGCATTCCCGGAACCAGCGGAACTGGATCAGTCGGGTCCGAACCGTAAAGAACAGGCCGGCTGCCAGCAGCACGATGACCAGGATGGGATAATACAGTACGTCGTCCATGGTGGTAAGTATTTGTGACATTGACATTTGTCCTCCCTTTCAGGGCTTTTTCCTGTTCCTCTGCAGAAAAAAGCGTAATATGATACTTTACATTATACACTATGGACAAGAAATTGACACGTTTCCGTAAAAATAATGTACGAAAATGGGGTGCGAAAGAATTCACACCCCATTTTTACAACATTTTCAATTCATACACATCCGGCCGCCGGTTGTCCAGGGTAAAGGTGCTCTGGCGGACTTTGGTCACGTAATCCAGGTCGATTTCGGCGGTGATGACCCCCGGCTTGTCCGACGCCCTGGCAATTACCGTGCCCCAGGGATCCACGATCAGAGAATTCCCGTAGGCGGTGAACCGGGGCTTCTTCCCCATCTGGTTGGGAGCGATTACGTAACATTCATTCTCGATGGCCCGGGCCCGGACCAGCACTTCCCAGTGGTCCTTCCCGGTGTTCACGGTGAAATTGGCAGGGACAGCGAAAATCTTCGCCCCTTCCAGGGCCATGATCCGGAACATCTCTCCGAACCGGACATCGTAGCAGATGGCCAGGCCCAGTTTCCCCCATTCCGTATCCCCCAGGGCAAGGGTCTTCCCCGGGCACACCCGGTCGCTTTCCCGGCTGGTTACCCCGTTGGGCAACACCACGTCAAAGGGATGGAGCTTGGCATATTTGGCGGCCAGGGTTCCGTCCGGGCGCACCAGGAAGGTGGTGTTGAAGGGACGGGCCGGGTCTTCCGGATTGCTTTCATAAATGCTCCCGGCTTCCAGCCAGATTCCCAGTTCCCGGGCCAGTTCCGCCATCTTCCGGAAGGTGGGACCTCCAGGGATGGTTTCTGCTTCTCCGGCCATATCCCGGCCGATGTAGTTCATGGATTCCGGCAGCACCACCAGACTGGCTCCCCTGGCGGCCGCCTCCCGGATATAGCCTTCGGCCGCAGCCAGATTGGCATTTTTATCATCCTGGGAGTCCATCTGGACAGCAGCAGCAATGAATTTGGTCATAGCAGTCTCCTTTCAGCGGGGCAACAGACCTGCACCGCCACAGTATCACTGTAAATTGGCGGGGCAGCCAGCCTTGTGCCCCCACAGTATCGCTGTAAATTGGCGGGGCAGCCAGCCCTGTGCCCCCACAGTATCGCTGTAAATTGGCGGGGCAGCCAGCCTTGTGCCCCTACAGTATCGCTGTAAATTGGCAGGCAGCCAGCCTTGTGCCCCCCTTGTATATCCGCCCTTTTTAAGGGCGGGGGACCAGCCTCAAGGCTGGTGGTGGGTTCTTCCCTCTTCACTCAACATGATAATACTCCCGGTACCACTGGGCGAACTTCCCCAGCCCTTCGGCAATGGTGGTGCTGGGCCGGAATCCGAAGTCCCGTTCCAGTTCGCTTACGTCCGCATAGGTCTGGTACACGTCCCCGGGCTGCATGGGCAGGTATTCCTTCTCCGCCGTTTTTCCCAGGGCCTTTTCCAGGGTCTCGATGAAAGTCATGAGCTTTTCCGGGTGGTTGTTCCCGATGTTGTAGATCTTGTACCGGTCCCCCTCCTCATTGGCCTTGGGCGGATTGCACAGCATGTTCTGGATGCCGGTGACAATATCGTCCACATAGGTGAAGTCCCGGTACATGTCCCCCTGGTTAAAGATGGTGATGGGTTCCCCCTTCATGATCTTGTTGGTGAATTTGAAATACGCCATGTCCGGCCGGCCGAAAGGCCCGTACACCGTAAAGAACCGGAGACCGGTGGCCGGGATCCCGTACAGATGGCAGTAGGTATAGGCCATCAGTTCGTCAGATTTCTTGGTGGCCGCATAGAGGCTGATGGGATGATCCACATTATCCGTGGTGGCAAAGGGGGTCTTCTTCTGGTTCCCGTATACGGAGGAACTGGAAGCGAACAGCAGATGTTCCGGCTGGAAATGCCGGCAGGCTTCCAGAATGTTGAAGAACCCCACAATGTTGGAATCGATGTATTCCCGGGGATGGTCGATGCTGTAGCGGACCCCGGCCTGGGCCGCCAGGTTCACCACAATGTCCGGCCGGAAATCCCCAAAGATCCGGTCCACCGTTTCCTTGTCCGCCAGGTCTCCCTGGGTGAAGGAAAAGGCCGGGTACAGTTCCAGCCGGGCCAGCCGGTCCTTCTTCAGCTGCACATCGTAATAGGCGTTCATGTTGTCCATTCCGGCCACCCGGGCCCCCAGGGACAGCAGCCGTCTGGCCAGGTGATAGCCGATGAAGCCGGCGGCTCCGGTGATCAGGATTTTCTTGTTGGCGTCAAAAGGTTCCATAACTGCTCCTTAGTCCCGGTCAAACAGGTCCCGGGTATAGACTTTGTCTTTCACATCCGCCAGATCCTCTGACCAGCGGTTGGCCACGATCAGGTCACATTCCTTTTTGAACTGGTCCAGGTCCCGGCACACCGGGGACCGGAAAAAGTCCTTTTCTTTCAGGGTGGGTTCATAGACCACCACCGGGATCCCCTTGGCCTTGATCCGTTTCATCACACCCTGGATGGCGGAAGAACGGAAATTGTCCGAAGCGCTTTTCATGGTCAGCCGGTAGATTCCCACCGTTTTGGGATTCCGGGCCAGGATTTCGTCAGCAATGTGGTCCTTCCGGGTCCGGTTGGCCGCCACAATGGCGGAAATCAGGTTCTGGGGCACATCCTGGTAGTTGGCCAGGAGCTGTTTGGTATCCTTGGGCAGGCAGTAGCCCCCGTACCCAAAGGAAGGATTGTTGTAGAAGTCCCCGATCCGGGGATCCAGGCAGACCCCTTTGATGATCTGGGCCGTGGACAGCCCCCGGATTTCCGCATAGGAATCCAGTTCATTGAAGTAGGCCACCCGGAGAGCCAGATATGTGTTGGCAAACAGCTTGATGGCTTCCGCTTCCGTAGAACCCGTGAACAGCTGGGGGATGTCCTTTTTTTCCGCCCCTTCTGCCAGGAGAGCCGCAAACTGCCGGCCCCGGGGAGAACCCTCCCCCACTACGATCCGGGAGGGATGGAGATTGTCGTACAGGGCCTTCCCTTCCCGGAGGAATTCCGGAGAGAAGATGATGTTGTCCGTATGGTACTGTTTCCGGATTTCTTCCGTATAGCCCACCGGCACCGTGGATTTGATCACCATCACCGCTTCCGGGTTGATGGCCAGCACTTCTTCAATGACCTTTTCCACGGAAGAAGTATCGAAGAAGTTTTTCTGGGGATCGTAGTTGGTGGGGGTGGAGATAATGATATAGGAAGCTCCTTCGAAGGCGTCCTGGGGATCCAGGGTGGCCCGGAACCGGATATCCTTCCGTTTCAGGAAGCGGGAAATATCCGCATCCACCAGAGGGGACCGGCCTTCGTTGAGCATCTGTACTTTTTCCGGCACAATGTCCAGCGCCACCACTTCCTGGTGCTGGGCCAGCAGGAGCCCGTTGGAAAGGCCCACATAGCCGGTGCCTGCAATAGCGATTTTCATAAAAACGGCTCCTTTCCTGCAATAAGAATATTATACCATAAAAAAAGGGGGTGCCGCACATTGCGTGCGGCACCCCGTCAACGGTCAACTGTCAACGGTCAGCAGCCATTGGAAAGGGACGGATAGTGACTCTGGAGCTCAGGCTGCGTGTCACGGGGGCAATGGGCGTTAGCCCGAGCGTATATCCGCCCTTTACAAGGGCGGGGGTATCCATGCGCAGCATGGGTGGTGGGTTAGCAGCCCATAGGGCTGCGTTTCCCTTCAGAAGGAACCCACAGCTGTGGGTTCCTTCCACCGGCCGTTGACCGCTGACAGATTTTATCTTTCCAGCACCTCCGGATGCCGGACCAGATAACCGGTGAGGTCCATCCAGGCTTCCCTTTCTTCCGTGTAAGGTTTGGGGCCTTCCTGGAGGTCTTCGGGACCATACTGGGGCCCCAGGGGCTGATAGAAGTCCTGGCTGTAGCTGCCGTAGGCGTCTTTCCGCAGCCAGTGGTAAGGCGATACCACATGATCGATGGGTTCCAGCAGAGAAGGATACAGGGAATAATAGGTGAACCCCTTGGGGGCGATCAGTTCGAAAATGGTGGGGGCAATGTTCATGTGGCTCCCGATGGTATTCCCGGCCAGGCTGTGGGGATTCAGCTCCCGGTGGTTCACCAGCAGCACCGGGCTGTGCCGTTCCCGCAGGTTGCAGTCCCGTCCCATCAGAGAGGTTTTCCCCAGCACCGGGCTCATATCGATGGAATGGTCCCCGGTAAGGATGAACAGACAGTCCGGATAGGCTTTCCGCATGGTCCGGATGAATTTCCCCAGGGCCTGGTCCGAGAACCAGAAGGTCCCCAGATTTTTCTGGATTTCCTTGTTCCGCCGGATGTCCCGGGGCGCCTCAGGCATCACCTTTTCCGGGTCATACCCGTACTCCTTCAGGGGAATCTTGAAGGGCCCGTGGTAGCTGGTGGTGTACAGGAAATGGAACTGGTAGGGCCCGTTGGCCTCTTCCTGCTGGAGGATCAGTTCCGCCGCCTTTTCCAGGAACACATTGTCATAGACCCCCACCCAGGTCTTGGGAGCGTCTTTACCACAGAAATCCGTGGCGGTCATCACCTGGTCGAAGCCGCAGGCGGGAGCAAACTGGTTGAAGTTCCCATAGGTTACATTCCCACCGTACCAGTAAGTGGAATGGTAACCCAGTTTTTTCAGCTGCCGGGGCAGGGCCGTGGGCAGGTTGTTGCGCCAAAAGCTTTCTTTTTCGTTCAGTTCCAGCCCTGCATCGAATATCCCGCTCATCAGGCTTACAATGGAAGGCCGGGAGATGATGCCGGCGGAAAGCGCACTGGTCAGGGACGCCGTATGAGGATCCTCCATCAGCTGCCGGCCCCCTTCCACCAGGTTCAGACAGGCGAACTGGGGATCAAAGAACTGCTGGAGATAGGTTTCTCCCACAAAAAGGAAAATATGGGTGGGTTTGGTAATCCGGGCCCCTTTGGCCGTCCTTTTGAACCCATAGGCCGGGTTGGGCAGCTTGTCCGCCGGGACCTTTTCCGTAAAGAAGGGCTGGATGGCTTTCAGGTCCTGGGCATCGGTGTGCTCATAGGCCGGATTCAGTTTGTGCTTCATCACCTGTTCCAGGGCCACCAGGTCGTCCACCGTGGCCTTGGCAAAGAAAATGTCTTTTTTTACCACACTGGGGATGGTATCCCATTCCGGCTTGTCGTCATGCCAGAAAGTCCCCCCGTACCGGAACCAGTAAAAAGCCGCCACAGCCCCCAGGACGATCACCGTATTGTAGGCGTACTGGAGCACCGGGCTGAAAAAGATCAGATACTGGAAGCTGGGCAGTTGGAGCAGCTTGTGGATGCAGAAGCCGCACACCCCCAGATAGGGCAGGATGCCCAAGAGGATCCAGACCCCGTGGTCCTGATGGAAGAAAATATCCACCAGGTTGTGCTTTTCCGCTTTGGCCCCCAGCTTCATGGTCTGGTTGAAGATATCATGGAAATGCTTGTAGAACAGCATCTTCCCGGCAAAGGCCAGGTACAGCACCAGGCTGTAGGTAAGCCCTCCCGCCATCCGCAGCAGGTCCCCTTTCCGGTACCAGTCGGTAAAAAAAGCCCCTGGAATGGACAGCACCACCAGGGGAATCAGGAACACGTAGGCATTGAAATCCATCCCCCACCAGAACCCGTACCGGAAACAGTGCCAGATTACCTTCCCCTTGCCCTTCAGGCTCCGGTACGGATTGTACACGGCAATGAAAATCAGACGAAAAACAGCACACAGAATGGGAAAGAACAAAAACAGCTTTCCATCCTGCTGCAGCGATGCGTAGAATAGACTGAACAAAATTTCCCTCCTTTTGGATTACTGCCGCTGGTACCGGGTACCCCGGCCTTTGCCCACTTTCAGCACGGCCTTTTTCCCCACCAGCCGGTTCAACAGACGGATGACTTTGGTCTTTTCAAAACCGGTGGCCTGTTCGATTTCCTGCCGGCTCAGCAGGCCATTTTCCGGAAATACGGCACAGATTCTTTGCTCCTCCTGGTCCAAGGGCGGCATGGCATCCACCAGAGGCAGGATCACCTGAATAATATGATCCGTTACCTGAAAATCCGGTTTGACCCGGCTTTGGCGGTAGGCATAAAGGATCCGCTGGATGCCCGTTCCAAAGGCTTCAATATACCCCAGCCGATAGAACACATTGGCCAGTTTGGGATTCCGCAGAATGGAAATCTGATGATGGAGATATTCTTCCTGGCTGATGCCTGCCGGCAGTCCTCCCGGCGAGGTAATTTCCACCTTGTCCGGATACATGGCCACCCGTATAGCAGTGGGAATATCCCAGGTACGATGTACCAGAGCGTTGGCCATGGCTTCTCTGATGGCCTGGCCGGGAATCTTCTCCACCATCCGCCGTTCCACTCCATCGATTTTCTCCACCTGGTATTCCCGGGCAATCCGTTCCACAGCCTGGTGGAACAGCGACAATACGGAACATCCATGGATTTTGATCCGTTCCCGGATTTCGTTGATGGACCGGCCAAAGACCATCATATCCACCCCCGGAAAGGTATTCTGATCAGAAAAAAGTTCCGCCACATGGGAGAACTTGCCTCCTGCCGTATAAAATCCCAATGTTTTCAATACATCCGTATCCACCTGAGAAACCCCCAGTTGTTTTTCCATTTCCCGGGACAGAACGGAAAAGGTTAAAGAAGAATCCTTCGCCGGCAAATCTTCAAAATACCGGTGGGACCCTTCCAGGATCAACCGGTTCAAAGCCAGGCGGTCCAGCGTATTGCTTTTTCTTCCCAAAAACTTCGCCCCCTTTCACAGTTCTGTGATTTGCGTTGCATCAATTATAATAAAAATTGCAACGCAAATGCAACGTAAATTTTGCGTTGCATTTGCGTTTGCAACGAAAAAAACCGCAGGAACTGTACAGCCGGCGGCCCGCAGAACACATGAACAAACGATGTATCTGCGGGCGGCCGGGTCTGCCGCCCCTACGGTTCCGATTTATACGCTTCTTTTTCTACCTGGCATCGCCTATTTTATCCAGCCAGGACTGGAGCAGCGGATCATACTGGCGGATCCGTTCCACCACCGCTTGGGCAAAAGTTTCATCATAGGTATGGGAGGTCAGATTCCGGTCATCTGCCATCTGCAGGGCTTCCTGGGTCTGCCCCTCATCCAGCAGCCCCAGTTCCCGGCAGCACCGGATGACCTTTTTAGGAGACGCCGCATCAATCCCTTCTTCCACATAAAGGTATTCTTTGGCGCATTTCCAAAGCAGTTCAAAAGAAAATTCGAACCGCTGGATCAGGGCATCCCGTTCCACCTCGGACAGATCCGGTTTTACGGCCAGTTCGTGGAGTTTGGTGAGGATTTTTTTGGCTGTCTCCATCCGTATCTGTAAGAGATTTTTAGATGCCATCTTCTACTCCCCTTTTACCAACATTCAACAAATTATTTTTTCTTGATTTTAGTAGAAATATATTGGATAAACCAGTACACACTATCAAAATATTTTCCCTGTCTCCATCGGGCACGGGACATATAATGCATTTCCCGGTAATTTCGGGGTTGCTGCAGCGATTCATCTTTCCAGGGAGACATCTTATAATATTTTATAAAATATCTTTTCAGGGGAAAATCCAACCAGCAATACCACGGCTTCGTCCCTGCATAATGAAGAAATACCGCGTTATCTGGGACTTCAGTTTCCTCGGCAGAAAGTGGAATAAAATTATATTCCCTTCCTACCATCAGTTTCTTCTTTTCCAACACTATATTCAATGCATCCTGATCTAAATAATTCAATCTCTCTTTATACTCAAAACATACATCAAGAAATTTCTCGGAGATTTTTTCCTGCCGCCATTGAACCATGTTCATAAAAATCATTCCAGCATTAAAATACTGCTGCAGCTGAAACTTTTTTTCCTGCTTTCTGGCTGTTGCTGGTACATCTTCTACCACCATTACCGTTTTCCCAGAAAAATCTCTATGAATCAGATTCTGAATTGACTGAAGGCAAACGATATCTCCATCCAAATAGAGAATTTTCTCCACTGCAGGATCCAAAATCTGCCCCAAAAACACCCGGATATAGGTTGCTTTGCCAAGGGCAAACATAGGCAGACCATCAATAATGCTCAAATCTGTAAAATGAACTTGTACTCCACAATTTGGATATCTAGATGCTATGGTTTTCAGTTGGTTAATACTCTTCTCGCTGATATTTTCCGTCAGGATATGAAAAACAATCGGCAGTTCCTTATTGTTTTCCAAAACAGAAATCATGGAAACGCCCATAGGCATCACAAAATTCTCATCTGTTCCGTACCCAATATGCACTGATTCTTTTCCTGCCAGTACATCCGGACTGCCAAATTCAATTTTTTGGGTTTCTATTGTTGCCGTAATTTCCATATTTCTCCCGCAGTACTAAACTGCTTCTCCTTCTTATTTCATTTTTTATTGATTGTCGGAACCTACGCCAGGATCATCAGCCAGGGACTTTGTCCCATGGCAGGTTTTTCCTTGCTCCAATGGAAGAAAATACTGATCTGAAGCAATGTCTTTTGTTTCCTCTCTTCCATGCAGATTCTGAATTCCCATCAAGTCGATCAGTACATCATACAGTAAATCATTGGTCCAATAATCCTCTTTATGCTTTACCAGATTCTGGAATGTTGCAGGATTCCTTTGGCAATAGTTCTGGGACAGAAAAACGACAAAAGGAATCCGTGCCATAGACCAAGTGAATTTTGTCACTTCATGGCTGTGCTGCATATCTTCTCCATGATCAGAACAGTAGACCATTCCCTGGAACTCATCTCTTGCTCGCATTATATCATAAATCTGGTGCAAAACCGCATCCGTATAAAAGACGGTATTATCATAGGAATTGATTCTTCTTGTTTTCTTGTCTTTCACTGAGAACTTCTCTTGCTTTTTGGGATATCTTTCCTGATAATCGGTATGGCTGCCCATAAGATGGATAATCACCAGATTGTTTTTCTGGGAATCGAATTTGATTTGACGCAGCTTATTAGCCAATTCACCATCATTATAATTCGTCCAAGTAGTATATCCAGAATTTCCGTTAATCCAAATTTCCTGATCTGCCGAGCTTGCAATAGCGGCTATGGGAGTATCATAAGCCCCATATTTAACTTGATTGCTGATCCAATAGGTTCGGTATCCGGCTGCTTTTGCCACTTCTATAATAGAATAAGCCTTTTCCAAAGGCACCGCATTATATTGATTCTTTTCAGTCAAAGCATATGTCAAGGTGGGAACTGTATGCGTATGATTGGAATATGCATGGGTAAACAAAATATTTTCAGGCTGCGAAACAGCCTGATCCAACCAGGGTGTCGTCTCCCGTTGATAACCATAAGCATGCATATGATCCCGTGATTCAGACTCCCCAATGACCAACACAAACGTACCGCTCTTTTGAGAATCGACAGACAGATGTATTAGTTCTTTCAGATTTTCCTCTCTTCGCCGTTTGGCATTGGTGTACTCTTTATATTGTTCTAAACTCTGGCTGGTTTGTTTTATCAGACTGGTAACCGATGCATACCTGACTTTGGCAACGCCCTTGGTTCCACAGAGAATTATTGCCGCCAGCAAAACTACTGTAAAACCTGGCGCCAGTTCTTTATTAAGTACCTTATCTGCCGTCCGATTCAGCTGATAGATATAGATTCCCGCAATACTGAAAACAACTGCAAAAGACACCCCCCATAAAACAGGGTTATCATTTTTCAGATAGGACACCGCTTCATGAAGATTGGTTTGAAAAAGAGTCAGCACAATACTGGATGTCAGCAAATGACCACTTAAAAAGTAGTAACCAATCAGCCCCAGCGGTGCAAAAATGACCGCCAAAGCCAGTAAATTCCAGGCAGCACCAACTATCCGCCGAATTTTTCGATTAGAGATCCAGTGAATGGCAACCAAACCACCACTGATAAACGAATACAGCGATGTGGCAAGACAGTAAGTATCGGTTATCTCATCCATGCTTAATGGACTTCCTACTGATAACTTTATATAAGCTGGAACCTCATAAAGTAAAAGCATTAAAATCCAACAAACAAAAGCTCTTTTTCGGAAGTCCATTAGGGTCACAACCGATAAAAAGCAGACAGCTGTAATTCCTATTATGTCTTTATATCGAAGATAAGAATCATAAACAGTAGATGGCAGCCGGGAGATAAGCAGTATCCCCAGAAAAACAATTAATGATACGAGAATTTTATGTCCATACCCCTTATATTTTTCAAAACTGTTTTTTCTATCCAAAATAATCCATCTCCATCATCTCAGTAGTACATATAATTATCTTTACGGATCAAAAGAATAAATAAAAAGCGTCACCCTCTCTCCACCTGTAAAAGGGTGACGCACGGTTACAGCTTATACCGCATTTTCAAAATTGCATACCAGCCCATTCCCCACAGATAATCTGCCAGGCTGTCTTTTTTCCGGTATTTGGCCCACTGTTTGAAGTCATGGTAGTTTTCCGGCTTCTTGATGGGCAGGGTATTGGTGATGGTCTCCCAGGGAGACAGGGCATTGTACTGCCGCCACTGGGCATCGAAGGGGGCCAGTACCATCTGCCAGGGCTTCCGCCGGCCGGTCCAGTGGATGATCACTCCCTCACCCTTGTCGTCTTCCCCACCTCCGAATTCGTTGTACACCGGAGGCAGGAACAGATTGGTGCCGTCAAAAGTCAGATTCAGCACGTCCTGGCTCTGTCCCAGGAACCGTTCCCGGGGTTCCTTCTGGAAGGAAAAGGCTTTTTCCGTAATCCCCTGCTTTTCCCATTCCGGGATATTGATCACCATGATTCCGTCGTTGAAATACTTTCCGTTCTTCAGCTTCAGATAGCCGCCCCGATAGGCCGCATCTTTCGGCCGTTCGGAAACAGCCCCCATAGCCTCGCCCTCCATGGAAAGACCAAACAGATCCTCCAGGGAACGGATCACCATGGTATCCGCATCCAGATACAGGAACCGGTCCGTTTCCCCCTTCAGAACTTTGGCCATATAGAGCCGGCCGTAGGTAATCCGGGAAAATCGGGCCACTTTTACATGGAAATCCTGGAAGGGTGCCATATCCAGTTCATATAGAGTGCACCGGCAGTGCCATTTTTCTGCCAGCTGCCGGACTTTGTCCCCGTTTTCCCGGCTGTAGCCGTCGGTAAACAAGTGGAACACAAAAGGATGGGCCGGATTGTTTTCCAGCACCGAAACCATAGAAGCCCCCATGATCTGGAAAAAGGGGTCGTTCACATTGTAAGCCATATGCCAGGGTTCCCCAGAATGGGGATCCAGAAAATCGAAGGTTTCCTGCTTCCGAATAAAATTCTCCAGGGCAAAAAAGCCCGGTTCAAATGTTTTCATGCTGTCTCCTGAAATAATGTCTCTATGGCCGCTTCCGCCATGGGAACGGTCACTGCATCCACACAGTCGGATTTTGTACACCGGCTGGGACCGATGCAGATATGTTTGCCAGAACAGGGCAGATGCCCGCTGACCCCGACACAATGTTTTCCCGGCGCCCGATAGATCACCGGGGAATTGAAGGTAAAGAGGGTAACCACCGGACAACCTGCCGCTGCTCCAATATGAGCAGTCCCGGTATCCAGGGTCAGCAGCAGGTCCATATGGGCCAGAAGAGCCGTCAGTTCCAGAAAGCTGGTTTTCCCGATCAGATCCACCACGGCCTCCCGGTGTTTCATTTCCTGGAGGATGGCATTTCCCCGTTCCCGGTGGGCAGGAATGCCCGTCAGGTACAGGGTAGCTCCATAAGTTTCTGCCAGCCAGTCACAAACCTGGCTGAACTTTTCCGCCGGCCAGTCCTTGGTCCGGGAGGTCGTCTGGATGCACAAGGCAATCTTCTTCCCGGCGGCCGGCGCTTTCTGCAGCAGCTTCTGTGCCCATCGTTCCTGTTCCGCCGCCATGGGTTTCAGCCGGGGCGGCACGAATTCCTGGGAAGGATCTCCGAAAAAGCCCCGCATCATCTGCTGAAAGCTGGCCGCCATGGAATGTTCCTGATAGGACCAGCCTGCAGGCAGTTCCAGGTCCCGGGTATAGAACCATTTTTCCCATCCCAGTTTCCAGCCCAGTGCCTGTTCCATGCTGATCCGTTCCGGAATCCGGGCAAACCATTTCATCAGCGTTACCCGTTCCCGGGGGTCCAGGGAAATCCCCAGGTCAAAATGACGCTGGGACAGCTGCCGCCCCATCCGCCACACATCCCCATACCCGCCTCCGCTGGCATAACGGTAAGGGATCACTTCATCCACACCCTCCAGCAATTCTGCCACAAAGGCCAGGTTGGCGCTGCAGAGATACGTAATCCTAGCCCCGGGGCAATGCTTCCGAAGCACCGGAAACACAGAGGCGGTCATAATCATATCTCCCATATGCATGATACCATCAACAAAAATATTTTTGTAAGTCATTTATTTTCCTTGTCATAGTACATTTCCATAAAATGACGCTGAATTCTTTTCAGTTGAAGTATACACCGTTTCCAGATTGGATACCGGAAATATAATTTCATGAAATGTTCTTTTTTATATTGATTGACATATCTTGATGACTTTCTTTCTTTTTCGGCAACCTGTTCAATAACAGAGTTCCGCGAAACATTTGAATCCAAATAGCCAAACTCATGATTTATGCAGTATATGGTTAAATAACCTAATTTATAATACAGATTCCAAGCATCAATTTCAAACTGTATGGGATTCTGTGCCTTTAGCAAGTTTTCTGCCGCTTTTCGATTGATTGCATATCCATGAGCAGCTGTTCCAGCCAACGCATGAAGAATTTTATATCCATTCCCCAATGAAAAAACGGTTTTTGTCGGAGCCTTTACTCTATAAAGAAGCAGTACTGCCGGTTTAGTCATCTGATTCAAAAATTCCTTGATTTTAGGGAAATATTGGACAAAGTCCGGAGATAGGCGAACATCATCTTCGAATACAAAAACATAAGGTTCTTCACTTTTCAACAACTGCCTGTAAATTTCAAGATGGGAAAGGGCACAGCCAATTGCCCCTTTATTTAAAATATTATGTTTTGCAGTGAATTGCTGCAACTCCTGTTCAGTCAGCTGATTCCCCATAATGGCGTTAAAAAAATTGGGTTTTATTCCATATTCCCTAAAATTTTTATCAATTTGAGTCCGTCTCTGATATGCAACTGGTGAACTGATTATATAATGATAAATTTCCATCATCCCCATGACTCACCCCTGCTATTTAATCGTACGATAATCAGCCTTACCCTTCGAAGAAGTCTGTATACTGCAGCCAATGCCCCACATGGCAAAATATAATCTCATAGTTGATTTTGAGTAAAGGGTATTGTCCACCATTCCATGAATAAGATTGGCAAGGCAAAGCCACAATACAGCATAACAGACATATTCCTCAGAGTGCAGTTGTATGGCTCTCATCATAAGAAGCAGAGTCCCTGCCGCAAAGCAAAAATATCCAACTCCCCCCAGTAATCCAGCAGTAGATAAAAAAGTCATAAAATTATTGTGAGGTACGGGCAAATCCGGTTCCTTTGCTTCCGGCAAAATATATTTTGCCTTGTAAATTTTACTCCATTGTCCAAATCCCACACCGATAACAGGATGATCAAGCCACATGGAATACGATGATTTCCACAGCAGCACCCGTTCGCCATCATACTTGCGACGGGCTAAATTCACAGTGCCAAATGCTGTACAGATTCCCATACTGGTAAGGAACAACAAAAATATGGCTATCTGTTTTTTTGCACTCCATTTTCGTTTTATGATCCAATGATACACAATAACAATAGCCATTCCTGCAAAAACCCCTGCAATACCTCCTCTGGAACGAGTCATCCACAAAGCAACAATACTACAGGCAAAAGGTATAATTCCAAGCCACTCCCATTTTGCAGTTTTTTCCCCTTTCCAAGTGTCCCAAAGAAGCCAGCCCTGAAAAGGAAGAAGACATTCCAGAGCCAGTGCGAAATTATTGGGATTGGGAAAAGGCCCTTGGAGCCGGGCAGGGAAATTTTGGAGAACATGCTGATAAAAAGCAACCCCGCATAAAACAAGAGACCCACCCCAAAGGCCCCACTGCGCATATGCCCTGATGGGCTTCTCCTTGTACTGGAGAGCCATCACCAAAACCCAAAAAGGAATCGTATAGAAAATAAAATTCATTGCACTTTTTATGACGACAGTCTTTCCCGACGCTACCGCCGCCAGAAAAATAAGCCCCATAAATAAGCCATAACACAAAAGCCATACTTTGTGGACCGGTATTGCGATTTTTTTCTTCCGTTTCCAATAAATCAACATTACAACAACAACCAATCCCAGACTGATGCTGTACCCTGCATTCCATTTTGTACTGCACAGAAAGAACAGATACAGATTGGTAGCTGCCATCAGCAGCCACTGCAGCCGATTGTCCGAAATCATTCTTTCAATTCTCCCCCAACTTCCTTAGAACAGTTTCTTCCACAATTCAGCCAGCTTCAGCCGCAGTTCCTGACGGGTTACGGATTTTCCCCTCATATCCTTTCCCGGCTGGGGCATTTTTGCCCCGGCAAAGGCTGTGCTGGCCAGGTAGGTATAGTATTTTTCGTTGAAATGGCCCTTGGGCGGAAACTCCCAGGGCTTGTACCGGCCGGCCCAGTGGAACACCCCCGGCCGTTCCAGGGCCTCCAGGGCCAGGTTCCGCCAGCGGGATTTCTTCAGCACTTTCACCGGCAGGGTGAACACCGGCGGAATCACATTCCACCGGAGGGGCAGGGGCTTCCAGTTGTCCTGGAACACCTTGTTCAGCCCGTCCTGATCATGATGGCGGAAGTTCCCCTCTTCCACACACCGGATCACCTGGGGCCCATACTGGTTTTCCCGCCAGGCCTTCAGATCCATTACCATCACCCCGGAATTGAAGTACAGCTCCCCCTCTTCAATTCCCAGGGTTTCCTCTTTCTGCCGGCGCATCCGGGAAGAAGCCAGGATTCCCAGATCGGGCACCGCCCCCAGAGGTTTCCCTTCCAGGTCCATCTCCCACAGTTCCTGGATGTCGTCCAGTACCACCAGGTCCGTATCCAGATAAATCACACGGTTTACGTTTTCCGGTACCAGTTCCGGGATCAGCAGCCGGAGATAGGCCGCCCGGTTCACATGGCCGCTGGTATGGGCCTGGATTTCCTTCTGGGCAGTGGGAACAAAGGTGATGGTTCCCCTGCCCGTTGTCACCGTGGCGGCGATCCCTGCCTGCTTTTCTTCACTGATCCCATCCTCGAAATAGTAAAAATGGATGGGGACCATTCCCCGGTGGTTGGCCAGGATGGAAGCACAGGCTACAGCCCCATGCTGGGCATAATTGTCATCAGAAGCCAGTACAATGGAAATTTCGTCCATTTCTGTCACCTCTTTTGCTTGATTTATGTCTTGTCACTTTTTCCTGCAAAGTTCCGCCAATTTCATGTATTTCATGGCTGTGTAGATGCCGTGCTGGAGGGTGGCCACAAACCCCATGCTCCCTTCCAGGAAGCCCCCTTCCAGCACATAGGCTTTCACCATTCCCATCAGGGCGTGGCCGGCAGCGGTCCCTGCAGTGGCCTTTTTCCCCCGGCCATAGGCTTCTTCCGCCCACAGGGTGGTATAATGACCGGCCTTGTTCCACCACTGGGCAAAGGTGTCGTAGGTATAATGCTCCAGAGGTTCTTTTAATTCTGTCACCGGCAGGGGACATTCCGGCCGCTCATGGACCTTCCCCACCCAGCAGACCTTTTCCCGGGGAAACAGCCGCTTCACCCGGTCCGGACTAAAGGCTCCATGGTGGAATTCATGACCGAAGGCGATGTTGATCCGCCGGAACCCATACTGATGGTCCAGGCTGCCGGCTTTGATGGCGTTGATTTTTTCCGCCAGGGCCGGAGTCAGCCGCTCGTCTGCATCCAGGTACAGGATCCAGTCTCCTGCAGCCTGGGCCAGGGCAAAATTCCGCTGGGCGGCAAAATCCTCGTCCCATTCCCGGAAAGCAATGTCCGCCCCGGCTTCCCGGGCCAGGGCCACCGTATGGTCCGTACTCCCGGAATCCACCACCAGCAGCTGATCGGCACAGGGCCGGGCAGAATCCAGGGCCGCCAGGATATGTTTTTCCTCGTTTTTCGTCAGGATAACTACCGTACAGGTTCCCATGATGAATCTCCTTTTCTCATTCAACCTTTAGTCTACCGTAAAGGGGGAGGAAAGGCAAGACGGCAAGGGGGATTTTGTAAAAATCCACCCTTTCAGCAGTCAATGGTCAGCGTCTTCTGGAAACCGGCTTGCTGCCGGCTCTGAATAAAAACAAGGGCCGTTGCAGTCAGCAACAGCCCCTTCATTTCGTTATGGAGCGGAAAACGAGATTCGAACTCGCGACCCCCACCTTGGCAAGGTGATGCTCTACCACTGAGCTACTTCCGCAAATGGATTACTTGTATAGTATATTACAGTATTTAGCTTATGTCAAGGGAAAGAACCTTTTTGCGGGCCGCCCGGCGTGCGGCCCCTACGGTACCGTGTAAGTCGACGACCCGGCTGACCAGGGCCGGCGGGCCGCCCGGCGTGCGCCCTGCGGTACCGTGTAAGTCGGCAGGAATCCCTTGGAGCTGATTTTCACTGTTTCATTCCGTTGCAGTACCGTTCCAGTTCTTCCAGATCCCTGATGAACGGAACTCTTTCCACCCATTCTTTCCACACAAACCCTTCTTCCGCCATCCGGTCCAGGAGGGCCTTCATGGGCTGCCAGTAGCCTTCGTAGTCCAAAAAGGCAAAAGGTTTGGGCACCATGTCCAATTTGTTCAGGCTCATGATTTCGCTGATTTCTTCCAGGGTCCCGATGCCGCCCGGGAAGGCCAGGAACAGGTCCCCCAGTTCCAGCATCTTCTTTTTTCGCTGGGCCATGTTTTCGGTGACGATCAGTTCTGTCAGGCCCTGATGCTGGAGTTCTTTTTCCATAAAGAACCGGGGTTCCACCCCGATCACCCGTCCGCCCTGCTCCAGAGCGCCGTCGGCCAGTTTCCCCATAAGTCCGGTACGGCTGCCTCCGTAGATCAAAGTATGGCCATGACCGGCAATCCATTGTCCCAGTTCATACGCATAACGGGCATATTCCGGACGGTTCCCCGGATTGGCTCCCAGATAAACAGTGATGTTCATTTCCTCTCCTTTTCATAAAAAAGGAGCTGCTCCATGCAGCTCCTATCCTTCAGCCATCGGCCATTGACAATTGACCATTGACAATCAATTCTCAGAAATCCCCCAGTACAAGCTGAGAAATATTCTTGCTGTGGTCGCTGACCCGTTTCATGTTGATCAGCAGTTCCAGCATCACAAAACCGGTTTCCGGGGTGCAGACCCCTTCGTTCAGCCGTTCCACATGGCTCTTCCGCATGGCTTTCTGTTTCAGCTTCACCTGATGGGAGAAATCCAGGGATTCCCGGGCCAGATCTTTGTCATTGGTTTCCAGGGCCTTGATGGCCTTGGTGGCAGCGGCTACCACCAGCACTTCCAGCTCCTTCATTTCCCGGTTGGCTTCCGGTGAGAAGGTGGTTCCGTCTTCTCTCATGTTCCGGACCCGTTTGGCGATGATTTCCGCATGATCCCCGATCCGTTCAATATCGTTGCAGGCATGGATCAGACCGGTGTGCAGGTTGGACATTTCCTTGGTCATGTTCTTTTCGCTCATCTTGGTGAGATACACGGTAATGGCCTCTTCCAGGCTGTCGATGACCGGTTCATGTTCCAGAACGAATTCCACGTCCTTTTTATTGTAGTTATCCACACAGGTAAAGGATTTCCGGATATTTTCCAGAGCCAGTTCCCCCATTCGGACCACTTCCTTAGTAGCCAGTCCCAGAGCGACCGCCGGAGTGTTCAGCACGTTCTTGTCCAGATACTTGGGCTGATAGGAAATATCATTGTCTTCCCCAGGCATGATCTTTTTGATGAACCGGGTGAAATACGGTGCCAGAGGCAGGAAAATACAGGTGTTCACCACGTTGAAGGTAGTGTGGGCGTTGGCGATCTGCCGGCCGATATTCCCAGCCGGAGAAATATCCTTTACAAAAGAAATGAAGAAAGGCAGCAGAAGCAGAGCAATGATACTGCCGCACAGATTGAACATGACATGGGAACAGGCTACCCGCTTGGCGTTGAGACCGCTTTGGAGGGTGGCGATGACAGCGGTGATACAGGTACCGATGTTATCACCCAGGATTACGGGAATGGCCCCTTCCAGAGGGATCAGCCCCTGGCTGGCCATAGCCATCAGGATACCGATGGTTGCGGAGGAGGACTGGATTACCAGGGTCATGCCCAGACCGGTAAGGAGCCCCATAATGGGATGGGTGGAGAATCTTCCCAGGATATCTACGATCCGGGGATCCTGGCGCAGGGGAATGACGGAATTGCTCATCATGCTCATGCCCAGCATCAGGATACCAAAGCCCAGGAGCACGGAACCCAGGTTCTTCAGGGTCCGTTTTTTGCAGATGATCTGCATCACAAAGCCAATGGCAATGATCAGGGTGATGTAGTCGGTCAGATTGAAGGCAATGAGCTGTGCGGTCATGGTGGTCCCGATGTTGGCCCCCATGACGATGCCGAAGGCCTGTTCCAGGTTCATCAGTCCTGCGTTGACCAGCCCCACGGTCATAACCGTGGTAGCACTGGAAGACTGGAGCACTGCCGTAACCCCGGCCCCCAGAGCCACCCCGTAGATGGTCTTCTTTGTCAGCTGCCCCAGGATTTTCTGGAGCTTGGCCCCAGCCGCCTGCTGCAGGCCGTCGCCCATCAGCTGCATACCGTACAGGAAAAGAGAAATGCCGCCTAAAAACAAGAATAGCTGAACCAAAATAATCTCCTCCGCAGTTTGCGTTTTCAATTGTACTTATAGATTGGTGGAATAGCGATATGACTAAATTTTACCACATATCTCCTGTTTACACCAGTTCATAATGGAAATATGCAACATTCTGAACATTATTAAAAAAAAAATCTCCTGTCACTTTCGTGACAGGAGATTTTGAAGAATCGAGACTTATTCAGCGTCCAGTTTTACATAGCCGGCCAGACGTTCTTCAGCGTCTTTCTTGGTCTTGGCATACAGATCTTCTGCAATGTCAGGGAACCCTTTGGCCAGGGATGCATACCGTACTTCGCCCTTCAGGAAGTTTTCGAATTCATCGAAGTTCGGAGTCTTGGTGCTGTCCAGGAAGAAGGACTTCTTGCCTTCAGCCTTCAGAGTCGGGTTGTACCGGAAGCAGCTCCAGTAACCGCAGTCAACAGCAGCCTTGGCTTCCAGGAAGGAGTGGTTCATGCCTCTCTTGATGCCGTGGTTGATGCAGGGGCTGTAGCAGATGATCAGGGAAGGACCATGGTAAGCTTCAGCTTCCCGGATGGCCTTCAGAGCCTGGTTCTTGTCAGCGCCCAGGTTGATCTGAGCTACGTATACATAGCCATAGGTCATGGCCATCATGCCCAGATCCTTCTTCTTGGTCCGTTTACCGGAAGCGGCAAACTGAGCAACAGCAGCTTCAGGAGTGGACTTGGAGGACTGTCCGCCGGTGTTGGAGTAAACTTCGGTATCGAATACCATTACGTTTACATCATCGCCGGATGCCAGTACATGGTCCAGTCCGCCGTAACCGATATCATAGGACCAGCCGTCGCCGCCGAAGATCCACTGAGAACGTTTCACGAAGAACTGTTTGTTTTCGTACAGAGCTTCCAGTTCCGGTTTGCCGGCTTTTTCAGCTTCCAGCAGTTCAACCAGTTTTTCAGCACGGGCACGAGAGCCTTCGCCTTCGTCCTTGTTGGCAATCCAGTCTTCCATGGCAGCCTTCAGGTCAGCGGAAGCAACAGCTTCAGCAGCCTTCATTTCGTCAACCAGACGATCCCGGACAGCCTTTACGCCCAGGTACATACCCAGACCATATTCAGCGTTGTCTTCGAACAGGGAGTTGGCCCAGGCAGGACCATGGCCCTTGTGGTTGGTGGTGTAAGGCATGGAAGGAGCAGCAGCAGCCCAAATGGAGGAGCAGCCGGTAGCGTTGGCGATCATCATACGGTCACCAACCAGCTGGGTAACCAGTTTGGCATACGGGGTTTCGCCGCAGCCAGCGCAGGCACCGGAGAATTCCAGCAGGGGCTGTTCGAACTGAGAGCCCTTCACAGTAGCCGTGGTCATGGGGTTGGCTTTCGGAGCAACCTTGTTCACCACATAATCCCAGATGGGAGCGCGGCCTTCCTGAGTAGCGAAAGGTTTCATGGCCAGAGCCTTGTTGCCTTTCATGCCCGGGCAGGCATCCACGCAGTTGGAGCAACCCTGGCAGTCCATGGGGCTCACGGTGATGCAGAAGTTCAGGCCTTTTGCACCCAGAGCCGGTTTGGTCTTCAGGCCTTCCGGAGCGTTCTTCACTTCTTCGTCAGTCAGCAGGAACGGACGGATGGCAGCGTGCGGGCACATGATGGCGCACTGGTTGCACTGGATGCAGTTTTCAATGTTCCATTCAGGAACGTTGATGGCGATACCGCGTTTTTCATAAGCAGCAGTACCGGAGGGGAAGGTACCATCGGCCTGGCCCATCAGAGCGCTGACCGGCAGCTTGTCGCCTTCCTGTTCGTTCATGGGGATCATGATGTTGTCAACGAAGGCGTTGCCAGTCTTCTTGTACAGGTCTTCGTCTTTTGCATCAGCCCATGCAGCGGGGATTTCCACTTTGTTGATGGCATTGACGCCCTGATCAACAGCGGCATTGTTCATGTCAACGACCTTCTGGCCTTTCTTGCCATAGGAAGTAACAATGGATTCCTTCAGGTACTTCACAGCATCATCCACAGGGATTACGCCGGTCAGTTTGAAGAATGCAGCCTGCATGATCATGTTGATACGGCCGCCCAGACCGATTTCAGAAGCGATCTTCACAGCGTCAATGGTGTAGAACTGAATGTCGTTGGTTGCCAGGTAGCGTTTCAGCTGGCCAGGCAGTTCCTTGTCCAGTTCTTCAGCGTTCCAGGGGCAGTTCAGCAGGAACACGCCGCCTTTTTTCAGGCCGGAGGCTACGTTGTAACGATGTACATAAGAAGGATTGTGTACAGCAACATAGTCAGCGAAGTTGATCAGGAACGGCATATGGATCGGAGTATGACCGAAACGCAGGTGGGATACGGTGATACCGCCGGACTTCTTGGAGTCATAAGCGAAGTAGCCCTGTGCGTACATGTCGGTCTTGTCGCCGATGATCTTGATGGCGCTCTTGTTGGCACCAACGGTACCATCGGAACCCAGGCCCCAGAACTTGCAGGAGATGGTGCCTTTCGGGGTGATGTCCAGGGTCTTTTCCTTCGGCAGGGAGGTGTTGGTCACATCATCCACAATGCCTACGGTGAAGTGGTCTTTGGGTTCAGCAGCCTTCAGGTTGTCGAACACAGCCAGAGCATCGCCAGGATAGAATTCCTTGGAACCCATGCCGTAACGGCCGCCGATGATCAGAGGACGGTCAGCCTTGTTGTAGTAGATGTCCCGGACATCCAGGTACAGAGGTTCGCCGTTGGAGCCGGCTTCCTTGGTCCGGTCCAGAACAGCAATCCGTTTTACGGTTGCAGGCATGGCCTGGAAGAAATGTTTGGCGGAGAACGGACGATACAGATGTACGTTCAGCACGCCGACTTTTTCGCCCTGAGCGTTCAGGATCTTGGCAACTTCTTCCACGGTCTGAGCGCCGGAGCCCATGATTACTACAACGTTTTCAGCATCGGGAGCACCGGTGTAGTTGAACAGCTTGTAGTCACGGCCAGTCAGCTTGCTGATTTTGTTCATGTAATCTTCTACGATTTCCGGCAGGGCTTCGTAGTATTTGTTTACAGCTTCACGGGTCTGGAAGTAGATATCCGGGTTTTGGTTGGTACCACGGATTACAGGATGATCCGGGTTCAGCGCATTTTCACGGAATTTCTTCAGTTCATCGTAGTCAACCAGTTTTTTCAGTTCATCATAGTCCAGCAGTTCGATCTTCTGGATTTCGTGAGAAGTACGGAACCCATCGAAGAAGTTCAGGAAAGGCACATGGCCTTTGATGGCGGACAGGTGAGCAACTGCGGTCAGGTCCATAACTTCCTGAACGCCGCTTTCTGCCAGCATGGCAAAGCCGGTCTGACGGCAGGCCATAACGTCACTGTGGTCACCGAAGATGTTCAGAGAGCTGGTAGCCAAAGCTCTGGCTGCAACGTCGAATACGGCGGGCAGCAGTTCGCCAGCGATCTTGTACATGTTCGGGATCATCAGCAGCAACCCCTGGGATGCAGTGTAGGTCGTGGTCAGAGCACCGGAAGCCAGAGAGCCGTGCACAGCACCGGCAGCACCTGCTTCAGACTGCATTTCCATGATCTGTACCGGGCGATCGAAAATGTTCTTCTTGCCATGAGAAGCCCATTCATCACTTGCTTCTGCCATAGGAGAAGAAGGAGTGATCGGGTAGATCGCTGCAACTTCCGTAAACGCATAAGAAGCATATGCGGCCGCGGTGTTGCCATCCATTGTCTTCATTTTTTTCATTTAAATAGCCCCTCTTTCTAAGAGATACTGACTACGATAGTAAGACTTCCATAGTCCCCCTAGTCGCCTATAATTATATATCAAAATGAACAGAATCTCAAATAAATTTTTTCTTATTTGTAGACAATTTATTGTGAATTGTCTAACATCTCGTGGTTACTGGCTTTGCGGGCCATAAACCACCGATTGTGCAAAAAATGAGCATAACATAAAACTTCACGCTTCCCCTGTAAGCCGTCCAGACCCGATGAAGAATCGGGCCTTTTTTATTTGGGTTCTTCAACGCTTCCACAGGGAAAAGAGAAATTTCCACTTTTAGAAGCAACTTCCCAAAAACGTGACGTCACGGTGATGTCACGTGACGGTCACGCCATGTCACGCCGCCGAACATCATGCGGGGGAATCCATGCGGCACTGTATAGAATGTGACAAATCTGTGAAATTTCTCACAAGACCCGCCGCCGTGCGCCCGACCCTCGCACATTGAAGGCCCGAACCAGTACCTTGACGAAATCGGGGACGGTTCAGCTACAGGGATTCCCTCTTACTGGTTCATGGAAGCCGCCGCTTCTATCCCAATGGGCTTTCGTTGTGTTCTGTGCAAGGGTTTATATATCCCCATGATTTTCTTCTTGAAAATGGGGCGTATACTCGATGATTTTCCTCATCATGAATAAGAGGGGGCCGCAAATCACAGCCCCCGCATTGGCCAGGACGAACAGCAGCGCACGCCCTTTTGGGAATTTGCCGCACTTCTGGCCCCCGATGGTCTGGCCTTCAAGCAGAACGCCGAACGATTTTGCTTCCTTCTTCTCCCCATAGACAGGAAGGGGTTTCCTTGTGGAATGGTCTACAACTCATGGTTCCAATGGTTGTTGACATCTTCAATGGTCATACAGGGGTGTGGTTGTGGTGGTGGTTCATGCCCCATCTGTTTGCTTATGTGTGATAAAGAAGCAATAGAAGTGCAAAAAATTTTGCCGTTCCTATCCGACACTTGGCCATTGTGTCGGATAGGTCGGGCGGTTATTCGGGCAAGTCAATCTTGCCGACAAAGCTGTAATAAATCTCAATGTCCTGCCTGCGGGTGCCGTTCTCATCATAGCTGCACTCATGCACCACAATTTTCTCGATCATTTCCCGCAAGAGAGTGGGGGTCAGTTCTTCAAAGGCAAGGTGCTTGCGGACAATGCCCATAAATTTCTCGGCGTTGACGGTAGCTGCCTGTGACTTGTCCAGTTCGGCTTGCAGGGCGGCGGCTCTCTTTTTCAGCTCCGCTTGCTCGGCTTCGTAGTCAGCCGACAGTTCCATGAAACGCTCATCGCTGATTTTGCCGTTTACATTGTCCTCATACAGCCGCTTGATAATGCGGCTGATTTCAGAAATGCGTTCCTGCGCCTGTTCAAGCTGCTTGATGGCTGCGGCGGTCTTTCGCTTGCCGCCGATCTCGTTCTGCTGGACAAGTAGTTTCACAAACCGGCTCTCATGCTTGGCTGCGTATTCGGTCACTTGCCGGAGATTTGCCAGGACACCAGCGGTCAACAGATCGGTGCGGATAAAGTGCGCCGTACAGTTGCGGGTGCGCTTCTTGTAGCTGCCGCAGATGTAGCAGTCCTGTTTGCGGTCTTTGTTCTGATACCGCTGCTGATACAGCACATGGCCGCAGTCGGCGCAGAACAAAATCCCGGAGAACAGCCCCACTTCATCGTAGCGGTTCGGGCGTTTGCGCTGTTTGCGTAACTCCTGCACCCGTTCCCATGTTTCCTTGTCGATGATCGGCTCATGGTGGTTCTCGAAAATGGCCTGCTTCTCGACGGGGTTCTCTATGCTGTGCTTGACCTTATAAGAAGGCTTTTCCGTTTTGAAGTTCACCAGACATCCGGTGTACTCTCGGTTTTCGAGGATATGAACGACGGTGTTGGTCGCCCATTTGCACTCATAGCCTGGGTGATAACGGCGGGTGCTGCCTGTCCGCTGATATTCCAGCGTCCCCGGCGTGGGGATTTGCTGCTCCGTCAGCATACGGGCAATCTTGGTCGGGCCGTTCCCGGCAAGGCAAAGCTGGTAAATCTGCTGCACCACCGGGGCGGCTTCCTCGTCTATAATAAAATTCTCGTCCTCGTCCATCACATAGCCGTAAACCGGCTTGCTGGTAACAGGCTTGCCGCTCATGCCTTTTGACTTTTTCACTGCCTTGATTTTCTTGCTCGTATCTCTCACCAGCCATTCATTGAACAGATTTCGCAGCGGGGTAAAATCGTTGTCCATGCCCTCGCTGGCACTGTCCACATTATCGTTGACAGCGATAAAACGCACACCCTTTTGAGGGAACAGCATTTCCGTGTAAAACCCTACCTGCAAGTAGTTTCGCCCTAACCGGCTCATGTCCTTGACGATGACCGTACCCACTTTCCCGGCTTCAATGTCCGCAAGCATGGCTTGAAATCCGGGCCGCTGGAAGTTCGCGCCGGAAAAACCGTCGTCGGTGTACCAGCGCAGATTGGTAAAGCCGTTCTGTTTTGCGTAGGTTTCGAGTATCCTTTTTTGGTTCGATATGGAATTACTCTCGCCTTGCAATTCATCCTCGTGGGACAATCTCGGATAAAGGGCGGTAATGAGGTTTTGGGTGGCTTGTCTTAACATAAAATCCTCCGTTTCCGACAGCCAGCCCCACTATTCCGTGGTTTCATTGTACCACGGAACGGCGGGGGCTGTACAGCGGCAAAAGCGTTAAATTTGCTTCTTTACAGCTTTTCAATTTTCCGATTTTTATGGTATGGGTTGTCGTCCCATATTTGCAGTAGAAAAGTTCATAACTCCGTGGTATACTCTGATTTAACAAAAAAATCAGAAGTTAAAGGAGAAAACATGAAGTATACAATAGATGAATTAACCGCGGCCAAAAGGCAAATTGATTCAACTCTGCACAAGCTAAGAGAAACAGTAAAAACATTTGAATCAAAGGATAATTCCGAGCGTTATAAATCACAAATCACATTGGCAAAGAGAAGAATAAAAGCCTTTGAAATTGCAAATTATTTTATAGAGAATGAGATTAAGAATTGCTAAAGCACTTCCGATTTTCGTTCCAGCGGTCATGCTCCCTGGCATGGCCGCTTTTCCATGCCCCGGTTCACGCCGGATAAGTCGGCTCCTGTGTAGCAGCGGCTTCCGCTTCCAGTACCCGCGCCATTTTGTCGGCGGCTGTGGTTGTGGTGTCTTTCTTGAAATAGCCGGACACGACAAGGACGGAATTGCCCATGCGGATTTCCGTCACACAGTCAGGGCGGCGGGTGGTGCGGGTGTCGTGCTGCTTGTTATCTGCCATAGGCAATACTCCTTTCAGTCGGTAATCAGTTTCTTCATGCTCTCCATTTTCCGCTTGGCGGTTTCCTGCCGGAAGTTGTCGCCGGTAAAGCGTACCGGGACGCACATGGAAAGCAGGCGGTCATAAATCCGGGAATGGGCGGTGTCCTCCGGGTTGTGCAGGTCGTCCAGCGTAAGGTTGGTCGTGACGATCAGCGGCTTGCCGCTGCGGTAACGGCTGTCAATCACATTGAACACCTGTTCCAGCCCGTATTCCGTCCCGCGTTCCATGCCGAAGTCGTCAAGGATCAGCAGCGGATAACGACAAAGGCGGGAAATGTACTCGTTGCGCCCCTCAAAGCTGGCGGCAAGGTCATTGAGGATAAGAGCAAAGTTCGTCATGCGGACGGGGATTTCTTTCTCCATGAGGGCGTTTGCGATACAGCCTGCAAGGTAGCTTTTGCCGGTGCCTACGCCGCCCCAGAACAGGCAGCCGATATTGTCTGTCCGCATATCTTCCCAATGCTCCACATACCGGCGGGCAAGCCCGGTCTGCGGGTTCCTGCCGTTGTCGTTCTCGAAAGTCCAGTCCCGCATGGTGGGGTCGGTAAAGCCCCGGCGTTTCAGTTCTTCCACGGTGTCAAGGTGTCTGCGCCGCTTTTCGGCGGCTTCCCGTTCCTCGCGGGCGGTTCTCTGGCAGTCGCACTCTGCCGGGTGGCGGTCGCGCCCGAAGATAGCGGCCTTATCCGGCGCAAAATAGGCTTCTTTCGGCTTGCGGCACTTGCCGCAGTACAGTAAACCGTCCTCGCCGGTGTAGTCCTCCGGCTCCGGGATGGTGGTCGTCATATTCTCCAAAACCGCGTTGATTTCATTCTTCATAAACTCTCGCCCTCCTTGCATGAGTAGTCTGGTATGCCCTTTTTAGGGGCTTCCTTTTTGTCGTTCCCCGCCCATATCCGCAGGGCGGCGGCATAGTTCTGGTAGCTTTTCCCGTTGGCGGCAAGGTAGCGGCTCATTTCCTCGATGAACCGTTCCAGCCTGTCAGGGTACTCTGCCTGCAACTCGTCGTATTCGGTCTGTGACAGAAAAATATTTCCATATCGGCCATAGGGCGCGGACGGCCCCCCACTCACTCCCTTTGTTTGGCTCTCTGTAAGGTTGTTTATAGTAGTTTGGTTAGGGGACGGTTTTCCGACCATCATAAGGTCGGTTTTCTGACCATCAGTAGGACGGTTTTCCGGCTCTATGAGGGGCGGACTTCCGGCCATCAGTTGGTCTGAAAACTGTACCTGTGGCACTGGCGGTACTTTGACATAAAGCCGGTTCGGTGCGGAGAAGCCGCCCCGTTCCCGTTCCAACAGCCCCGCCGTGTCCAGTTCATTAAGCGCCCCCTTGATGGTGGTGCTGCCTTTATCCAGTATTTCTGCTATCTCCGCGATGGGATAGATAATATAAATCCTGCCCTCGTCGTCCAGCCACTTGTTTTTCTGGGAGAGGGTGGAACGGTCTAACAGCAGCGAATACAGCAGCTTGGCGGTCTGTGAAATCTCCATTTTCAGCAGGAAACGGGGATACGGCAGATAGGCGGGCAGCCGCGTGTCTGCCCTGATATAATCAGCGATAGGATCACCTCCCTGTGTTCGGGTTGATTTTGGCGTATTGTCACGCATTAAAACGCCGTTTCCGGGGGAAAAGGATAAATGTATCGCGTACCCTTTGACACCCACGAAAAAAGCCTTGATTTATGCGGGTTTGAAAGGCTCTAAAGCGTGACATCTCTGCCTTTGTTTCCGCTTTCTCTCGGCGGCTTTGATTTTCTTCATGCGCCCGGCGCAGTCGGGGCAGTATTTTCCCCGGTTGGATTTGGGGACAAAGGCCGCCCCGCAGACGGCACACCGTTTCCGGCTTCCCCGGCACAAGAGGGCTGCGGCCAGCTCCCCGTCAAGGGGCAGGACAGCCACACGGAACCAGTGGCACATGAGGGAAAAGGAAATGCTCTGGACGCACACGCAAGGCTCCCCGTCGTCCAATAGCAGGCAGTTCCCCTCATCGTAGTTACAGCACTCATGTACCAGCCGCCGCGCCCGCCGGTGCTGGCGGTAGTCCATGTGGGGCAGGTTATCGCTCATGGCTCTGCTCCTTTCTGCGGTGCGGCTCGTCCCGGCGCAAAATCTGGTCGATGTTCCGCTTGACGGTCTGCAACTCCTTGAACCGCTGTTTCTGTTCGTGATAGGTGTTATACAGGCCGTCTTTCTCGGAGATAAGCTGCTCGATCTCGGCCTGCAACGCTTTCCGGGCGGGCAGCTTGGTAATGCCATGCGCCTTGAAATACCGGGCTGCTGCGTCGGCTATGATAAAATCGCTCTCATGGGCCTGCCGGTATGCGGCGCGGGCTTTCTCGGATTTCTGTGCCCGCAGCCCGTCGCGGGCGGCCTTGGTCTGGGCGTAGGCCAACACCTGCCGCTGCAACTTCTTTTTCCCTTGCAGCTTCGTTTCCAGTGCTTTCAGTTCGCCGCTGGTCTGGCGCATTTTCTGATAGGCGGTGTCAACGGCGGCTTCTAACTGCTCCGGGGAAGTAAAGCCGTATTGCTGGTAGACGGACAGCGTTTTGGCGGCCTGCTTCAGATTGTGTATCTTCGCCCAGCGTTCATAGCCCCGGCCTTTGCCCTCGGCCATTTTCTGCTCAATGTCCACAAGCCGCTGCACTCCGTCCTGTTTCGGGGCGGCTATCTCGGCTCTGGCAACCTGCAAGCGGTCTTTTATGGTGCGTGGGGGATCGGGGGATCTGGCTGGCGCTTCGGCTGCTCTGGCGGCGTTTTGCTCTAAAACGGCAAAGACAGCGGCGCGGTCAAAATCGTCGCCCAGCTTCCGGGCGGTAATTGGCTTTGTCCTGTCCGGCGTGAGGTAGGAAAGCCGCCCCCGGCTCTCCTTGACGGTCACACCCTCCTGCAGCAACAGAGAGGAAAACTCGTCAAAGCTGGCGGCGGTGGCAAGGGCTTTCCGTAGGGTCTGCCGCAGCTTCTCCTTGTTCGTTTCAAACTTGGTCTGCCGGGGCGTGATACTATCGGCAATCATGGGGGCGTTCTGCTTGTCCAGCGCGGCCTGTCCCTTTTTCTGCGCCCAATACTCCCGGTCGGTGACGCGGTTCTTGCTGCCGTTCAAGAGGTCGATTTGATAAAGCCCCTCCCGGTGGCACATCTCCATGACTTCGGATTTGAAGTAGCGCAGGGCAGCGTCGGTACATCGGTGCTTGCAGCCGACTTTCGTATCGGCCGGCCTGTCCATGTAGGGCAGGAACGGCACTTCCTCAATCCGCAGGCTGTTTATGACGATATGCACATGAATGTTGCCGCTGTGGTTATGCCCGTCCGGGTGGGTGCAGACAAGGGCCTGGTGGCCGGGAAAATGCTCTTTACAGAATTGTTCCCCCAACGCCTGCGCCCGGTCTACGGTCAGGCCGTTGTCCGGCCCGTCCCGCGGGTCAAAGCTGATGATGTAGTGGTGGCTTTTCACATCTTCCCGCCGCTGGTTTTTCTGATAGCGGAGATTGGCCCGCATACACGCAACGGCAAAATCCTCCCCGTCGCAGTTCAGCGTGGACAGCCGGTAGTCCTCGCGGGGGATAAGCCTGCCGGTTTCATCAAGGACGGGCTTCATGGTAAACTCGTCATGCTCAAAGAGAAGATATTGCTCGGCGGCTCCGTAGTCGGCGTTTTTAGAGTTGATATGCTTGAGTGTTGCCAACCGCGTCACCTACTTTCTTGAGGACTTCATACTTGAGGACGGCAAGGTCGGATATGGCGGCGCGTACCTCGCCGGAAAGGGTGTTGTAGGGTACGCCGTATTCGTTCAGATACCGGGCAATCTGATTGAGGTTGCCGCCGATCCTGCCGTACTCGGCTGTCAGCTTCCCGACAGCGGAAAGCAACTCGTCATTGACCGACGACACATGGACAACCGGGCGTATGGTCGCCCGCCGTATCGCCTGCCGGAGAAATTCGGACTGGCTGATACCATAGGGCGCAAGCCGCGCTGTGAAGTCGGCATACTCATCTTCGGACAGCCGGGTTTTCACAACGCGGCTGCGGTGGGGCGTGTTGTATTTCTTTCGCATGGTGTGACCTCCTTTCTCGCCCGTAAGGGCGCATGAGCAGGGTTTGGGGAAGGCACTCCCCAACAAGTTTCCCGCGAGGGGCAAAACTGCAGAATTGCGGATTTTGGCACCGTGGTAGAAACTTGCTCTCCGTGACTGCAAACTTTCTCTCACTTCCGTCCGCCACTTTTTTGGAAAACTGCAACCACAAAAGTTTGTTTCTCTTTTTCTGCTACTACTAATCCTGTAAAGGGCATTCCTGCCCGCTTTCGCTAAAATGACACCGGACGCAGTGGTTTCTACCCGGTGTTGGAGAAATCCTTTCTCTTTGCCCTCTACTACGGGTAAATGCTCCAAATGCCAAACACCAGGGCAGAAAAATTCCCTCCTCGCTTACTACTACAACCGGCAGGGGGCAAAATGGCCGGGAGCGGAGCCGGACAACAAAAAAAGCAGTAAATCTTTTTCAAGACTTACTGCTTTCGCTGGCCGCGTCGGTGGCGGCTGGTATTCAGTTTTTATGACTTGTCCGGTGGTTCGTCAAGCCGGAACTTGAATTGACAGTCAATTAACCGCTGCTTTACATAGTCCTCCACCTCGGCGTTGACCTGCCCGTTCACTTTTGAGAAATAGCGGATATATCCGGCGTAGTGGAGCAGGACAGCGTTCACGGCTTCTGGGTCGCCCTCACGGGCTTTGAGGATTGTTTCATAGGGGAGAAGTCTACTCATACCGGCTCACCCCCATTTCTTCGCGTAGCCGCTGCAAGGCAAGCTGGATATGCCGCCCCGCTGTGCTGCGTGACCGGCCAATACACGCGCCGATCACGCGCTGCGGCTGGCGCAGAAAGTAATAGCGCAGGATTTCTTCCCGCGTCTGCTCCGGCAAAACAGAGATCGCGTCGGCAAGGGCGGCGTTGCAGAGCAGGACGGTCTGACCGCAGACGGTAAATGGGTATTCCTCGTCCGGCTCCGACGCGGCAAACTGGACAAACTTCTCGTTCATCAGATAGTCAAGGGAAACTTGCCGTTCCCATTGCCGTTTAAGCTTCAAAATCTTGTCCAAGGCGGCACAGCGGATAACAGCCTTGCAAGAGGCGTTGTACCTGCGCTGGATATATTCTTGATAGGCTTTCTGGTCTGTCATGGAAATTCCCCCTCTCTGAATAATAGTGCGGGGCGGCAGCACTCCTTGCTGTCGCTCCTTGACTGCCTAACTGCGAAACCGGGCGGGGCTGTCAACGGCTGCGCATATGCGCCGTTCATCTTGACCGTTGACTGGCTCGGCTGGGTTTGCTATTTACCCGACAAACTTGAATTTATTTTAAGCTATCACGTTTTACCTTCTTAAGCCTTACTATCATTACCATAGGAATTTCTTTGTTGGTTTTGAAACATTCTTCATAAAATCCATCAATGACAAATCCAGCTCTAAAACAAAGGTTAAAAATATCTTGTATGGAACGATGATAATAAATCTGCTCTTTCGGTTGCCCTTCAATCGCTATATCATAGTAACTGTGCGGTGTCATATATTTTTCAGTCAACGTGACAAAACAAGGGTGTTGCGTTGCAAAGACAAAAATTCCGCTTTCCTGCAACAGTTCATAAACAGCCATAAGAAGTGGTTCAATATCCGTAATATCCATAATTGCCATATTAGAAACTGCTTTCGTAAAGGCTCGATTTCTTTTTAATTCTAATATACTTTTTCTATTGGTCGCATCCGCCACACAAAATTCAATTTGTTTTGCATATTGTGATTGCCGTCTTTTAGCCAATTCTATCATTTTTTTGCTGTAATCAAAAGCGACAACCGAAGCGCCTCTTTGTGCAAGATACGAAGAATAATTTCCATTGCCACACGCAATATCCAAAATATAATCCGCAGGATTAGGAGATAGAAGTTCCGTTACTTTGGGACGCACTACCTCTCTGTGAAATTCATTAGATTCGTCACCCATTGCATTATCCCAAAATTGTGCGTTCTCCTCCCAGATTTTTTTACTTTCCTCTGTTCCCATGTTCTCTCCCACTCCCAAAATTTGCTTTTTTGCTTCCATTAAATCTTCCTTACGATATTCCATTGTTACCCTCCATAACTTCTGATTGTTGCCGTCTTGACGATTATGTATCTTTACATTACCTTCTGAAACATATGGCGCACCTTGTCCAGGCGGCTGTTTGGACGGCGGGGCTGGATGACCGGCTCGCCGACAGCGGCCTGATACCCTTTTAGCTCTGTAAGGCATACGCTCTGCCCGTTGGTGTAAAAGGCCAGATCAGTACGGTATGCCTGTATACAGCGGGCGGGAATCTCGCCAGTAAAGACAACTTCATCCTTTTTTACCTGGGCCGTTTCGATGGTGGCACAGTATTTCGGTGCATCATGATAAGCCCTGGAAAGGTATTCCTGGGGCGCATAGAGGGTGAAGGAGAGATAAGGTTCCAGCAGCTGCGTCCCCGATTCCTTCAATGCCTGTTCCAATACAATCGGGGCCAATGAGCGGAAGTCCGCCGGCGTGCTGACTGGACTGTAATAAAGCCCGTATTCAAAGCAAATCTTACAGTCCGTTACGTTCCAGCCGAACAAGCCCTGCTCCAGCCCGTAACGGATACCATCCCTGACAGCGTTTTGAAAACTCTGGTTCAAGTATCCCAGCGAAACCCGGCTCTCGTATTGTACGCCGGAGCCAAGCGGGAGTGGTGTAACAGACAGTCCGATAGATGCCCAAAACGGGTTGGGCGGCACCTCGATATGGATGGTGTGGCTGGCTGCTTTGAGCGGCCGCTCCATATAAATGACGGTGGGTTCCTTTACCACTGTTTCAATCTTGTATTTTTCCGACAGCAAAGCGGAAACGACCTCCAACTGCACCCGGCCCAAAAAAGAAAGAATGATCTCATGGGTGATGGAATCCACTTCGCAGCGCAAAAGCGGGTCAGTATCCGCAAGTTGCGTAAGAGCGTCCAGCAGCCGTTCTCTTTGCGCTGCCGTTTTCGGCGCAATCGTCGTCCGCAGCATGGGGAGGGGGGCCTCGCGCCACCTTTTACGAGGGAGCCGGGTTTGATCCCCTAATACATCGTTTAACCTCACGCTGTCGCTGGGAAGGATAACAATTTCGCCCGGATAAGCGGTGTCTGTCCGAACAATTTCCCCTTTGGATGGAATACGCATCTCTGTGATTTTCAGCTTTTCTCTCCCGGCCAGGGCCACCGTATCCCGCAGGCGCAGCGTTCCGCTGTATAGCCGCAGATAGACACGCCGCTGGCCGCAATCGGTGTACTCAACCTTGAAAACGCTGCCGCATAGGGTGGCGCTCCCCTGTTCCCCAATCGGTTGGAACAGTCCTGTCACCGCATCCATCAACGGTTGAATGCCAAGGCCCTTTTTGGCGCTGCCATGATAGACCGGAAACAGGGAGGCTTCTTGAACCCGCCGCTGTTCCTCCCGCGCAAGTTTTTCCTGGCTGATTGGTTCTCCTGCGATATACTTTTCCAATAATGCATCGTTATTTTCGATGACCGCATCCCATGCTTCTATGTCGGTATTTTCCTCCAGGACTATTTCCGGGGACAGCGACACCGTCTGCTTGATGATAATATCGGCGGAGAGCTTATCCCGAACAGACTGATACACGCCCTGCAAATCAACGCCAACCTGGTCGATCTTGTTGATAAAGATAACGGTGGGAATGTTCATTTTCCGCAGGGCATGGAACAGAATACGGGTCTGGGCCTGCACGCCATCTTTAGCGGAGATCACCAAGATGGCCCCATCTAAAACAGCCAAAGAGCGGTACACCTCCGCCAAAAAATCCATGTGGCCGGGCGTATCCACAATGTTGACTTTACATCTGTGCCACTGGAAGGAAGTGACTGCCGCTTGAATGGTAATCCCACGCTGCCGCTCCAAAAGCATGGTGTCCGTCCTCGTTGTCCCTTTTTCGACGCTCCCCGGTTCTGAAATGGCTCCGCTGGCATATAGCAGGCTCTCCGTCAAGGTCGTCTTTCCAGCGTCTACATGGGCAAGAATTCCAATATTGATTATTTTCATGTGATTGTCCTCCCTTTACAGCCCCAAAGGGCATAAAAATCCCCAGCAGTAAAATACTTTTACCACTGGGGATTATAAGTTGCGGACATACACATATACAGCATACACCTGTTTGTGATTGCTGTTTTTGGGGATATGTCAAAATTGATAAGGCAAAAGTATTCTTAAATTGGGTACAAAAAACTAAGCCCCTACAAAAGGAGCTATCATAATCCTTTGTTCCCACTATTTGATTATAGTTTTATTTAATAATACCTTGCCGCATATTTTTTACTCCTTTTCTGGATTAAATCATTGTATCACATCAGTTTTAGGAAAGCAAGTACCTAAAAGAAATTTTTCTTCCCCTTATATGTAACAATCATACCGGCTTCCTAGCGTTCAGAATGTTTTCTGCTGTCTGCTGTGGTGTTTGGTTGGAATTGTCCAACCAAAAGCCGATCCGTGGTGTTGTCTGCATTTTACTAAATACAAATTCAATGTATACAGAAAGATATAAGGAGTGGGAGGGATTCCGCCGTAGTTGGCATTGTAGGAAAATCCAAAAGTTTAGATTTTCCCACAATGCTTATCTTTTGGTCTTTGGTTCGGAATAGTGTAGTGCTGGCGGTCTATCTCTTGTTTTCGGTTGCTTGCTTCCTTACCGTACATGAGCATTTCAACAGGGTGACAAACATACAACCACTAAATAAGCCCCTAGCCATGGTTATATTATTATAATATCTGTCTGAATTCGGTACACCCCTTGTCTAAAATTGGTACGGCACAAGAAACAGCCTACAATCCCAAAAAGCTAGGTTTCATGCGGGGTTTCATCATTTCCGGAAATTGTAATATCCATTTTAGGAAGGGGCTGACACTCAACATCGGGTGCGCCAACGTTGTTAGCCGTACCATTTTTAGACAGTAGCCGCCCCCATTTCAGACAGCCGTTTAAAGGATTCCACTCTTTCCACCAATTCACCATCTTGTATTTTGATTCAACTCGTTGATTTTTTCCGCAAAACGTGCAGACTATAAAGCCGTGGCTTATTAGTTGTTCTTTCGCTTTTTGGAACGTGCTTCTGGTTATTCCATATTTACTAAACACAGACTGAGGGAAAACGAATTCTGATAGACCATTATTTTTAGCATAGTTCGCCGCACGGCACATCTGTTCATATGTAAACTTTGCTGAGTATGATAAATCTTTAAAAGCGGGATGAGTTGCAAGGCTTACACCAACTTGTATGAAGGAATCTTTCTGCTCTGGTCGGTTTGCTGTCAACCACGGGTTCAGATTATTTTTCTTATTTCGCTTCTTGCCCAAATTTATCACTTCCTTGTAGAGTTGATTAGAATGGAAGAGGGGCCGCACAACGGCAGCCCCCACGGGTTTCAGTTCCCCCAACGCTTCAAGAACTTTCTGGACATCCTCATGGTAATAGCCGTTTGGGCAATCCTGTATTCACGGATTTTGTTGTACTTCGCCACATCCGCCCTTGTACGGGGTCGGTAGTAGCCGCCGCCGTCTTTCGTAATACTATTGATGAAGTGATGTTCACGCTCTTTCTTGACCTGTTCAACAACCTGTCGTTTGCTGAGTCCAGTCGCTTCAATCAGTTCATCTGTAGTGACAGCCGTTTCGGGGCTGTCAGCATGACGGGATTTTAAAATTTGATATATCATCAAATTCTCCTTTCACTTGTAAAATGTAACAAATCGTGTTACAATAGAAAAAACAGATACTTCTTTCCCGTTGTACTGTTCCAATCCGCTTCGTGTTTTTGTCCTTCACAGAGCGGATTTTTTTATTACGTCATTGCCTTGACTGGCAAATCTCTTTGCCGCCGTTGCGGGGCGCACCCCGAACCGAAACGCATACAGGGGACAGCGTTCCAGAGCGCACAATTTCACTTCTACGTTGCTCCCCCCGCTACACTCTAGGCAATATTCACGAATGGCCCGTATCGGCGTTTTTTTCGATTCAGTAACAATGATTTTCTTCTTCATGAAAAATCGTCCTTTCCATCAGCCGTGGTATTTCCGTGTCATCTATTTGGTGCATGGAATCTATCACGGCTGATTTTTTATTTTGAAAATCTGGCCCCTTGCTCGCTGTTTTTGGGCCTTTTCCGTCCATGTTCTTCCGTGATACCCTTGCCGCCGTCTGTCTTCACCCCCTCATGTAGTTTCGGTTACGGTCTTGCAGGTATGCGAGGAAATCCCGCCCCTTGATGAGCGTGGCACGGGGGCTGACATGAAGAATGCTGTTCTTGTACCGTGGTTCGGTTTCCATGATTCCCACGAACTTCCAAATCGTGCTACGTGTCAGAGAGAACATCTTTGCAAGTTGGGTCGTCCGTAACCATTGGTTCCCATCAAAATCGATGGGGGCGAACTGACGGAACAGCTTGCCGCCGATTTTGACCATCTCGTTCTCCTTCATGGAAATCATCTCCTTTCCATTAGACAGATTTTGTCGGGTTCAACCCCATAGAGTTTGCAGAGTTTCCAAAACCCTTCAAGGGTCGGGGTTGATTCACCCCGTTCCCAACGCCGCAAGGTGGTGGAAGTCACCCCGATGATAAATGCGGCCATGTCTTGTGGAAGGCCCAACTGTTCCCGTGCCTTCTTCAATGTGTACTTTTCCATACAAATATCTCCTTCCCGATTCGTTGAACTGTCCAGGCTGACGGCTTACAGGGGCAGCGTAGTCAGCATTTTATTTTTGGATGAGTTCGAGGGGCGGAACATCGAGTGCGGCGGCAAGTTTGCCAATCGTGTCGATACGCACACCCCTCTTCTGTCCTTTCAGCACGTTGTTTATGGCTTGCCTTGTCACGCCCGATTTTTTGGCGAGGGCGGTTTGGTTGACTTCCTTCTTTGCCATTGCGTCCAACACGGCGTAAACGTTGATTCTCATGAGGAACACTTCCTTTCTCTAGTGTCTGAACATTTGGAACAGCATTTATTTTTACTATTCCATTTGATTACATTTATACAGTAGCACACTTTTTCTAAAATTACAAGGGGCGACCATAATAGAAATTACGATTCAGTTGTTGACTAGAGTTAAACGCAACTGTATAATTGAGATGAGGTGATAAGAATGGTCGCAACCGCTAAAGATGATTCATTTGCAGGTAAATTGGGAAAGGCAATCCAGTTCTACAGAGAACGTGCCGAACTGACACAAGAAGAACTTGCACACGGGGCCAATATTTCTAGGCAAGCCCTCATAAATTACGAGGGTGGAAGAAGAACACCGTCCATTGAAATCTGTTGGAAAATCGCAAGGGTGTTGGGATTATCGCTTGACAGGCTCATAGATTACGAACCAGAAAGCGAGAAAGAAAAACTTGTAAACTTTTTGGAATCCTATGGGTATCGTTTGCAATTTCTCGAAAGAGATGGTTCCACGACCGTTGAACTTCTTTCTACTGAAAGCGTTGAGGGGTTTCCGTTCAGAATGTCGGATTCTAAAGACCGTTCTACCAAACTGTATGCGCCGCCCGTGCAATCCTACTATTTACCATATGAAAGAGTTGTTGAAATCGTCAGTCTTTTACAGTCAAAGGGCAACCATGTTGAACGGCGGCAACTGGATAACGCCTTCCGTCTTCTACAGGAAGAATCACTCTACCCCGCTATGATGGAGTTAGATAAAGACCCAAAATACAAGGAACTGAGAGCGAAATTCACTTCACTGAACCCGAACTTTTTCGATGTTTGCGAATATCTGGAAGAGCGGTATCACCCGTTCGACCTGTCCACAGTTCCCAAAAAATAACCCCCGTCCATGCGGGGGCTGATACCTTTATCCCATGTCTGGCGGCTTACAGGGGCAGCGTGGAACGGGAAAGAGGTATTGTATATGTGGATAACTGAAACGAAAAATTCGAAAGGTACACGGTATGTCTACCGTGAACGGTTCACCGATGAGAATGGGAAGACCTATTCCATTGCCGTCACCCTTGCCAAACACACGAAACAGGCTGAGGGCCAGGCACGGCGGATGTTGTTGAAGAAGTACAACGTCAAGAGGATGGCCAAACCGAAAAGGGCTGAAACGATAGCCAAAACGTTGACCATGCGGCAACTGTTGGGCGAATGGCTCGACTCTGTGAAAAGCGAGGTAAAGCCGCAGACACAACAAAATCACATCAATCAAGTTCGCAAGATTCTCTCCTTGCTTCCCGATGGGATTTTGTTCCGTGACGTTACCCCCGCCCTTGTGGAAAGGGCCATAAAATCCATGAACGCAAATTCACGAGGGTACTGTAATGCAGTGTTGGGAATCATCAAGAATTCCATGCGCTATGCGAAAAAGGCCCACTATATCGACAATATCAACGAATTTCTGGAAATCCGACTTCCCCGCCGTCCCATGACGATGGAAGAAGAAGGCAAGACCGCCAACAAGTTTTTGGAACGGGATGAATTGAAGGATTGTCTTCACCAACTTGTAGCGATAAACGAGAGAATCGGATACGCTATGGAGTTCATCAGCTTGACGGGGCTGAGGATTGGGGAACTTCTGGCCTTGCGGCGGGAAGATATCGACCTTAAAAAGAAGGAAATCCATGTCAATGGGACAATAACTCGTGTAGAATACGAGGAATTGCCCACCCGCCGTAGCACTCCTAAAAATGCGACTTCCTGTCGCACCGTGGCAATCAACTCCCGTGCCGTCAGTATCCTTGAATGGTTCATCACGGATGATAAAAGGAAATCTCTGTGGACGGACGGTTACAAGGACAAAGGTTACATTTTTACGGGTCGCTCTGGTTCTCCCTATGACTATAATACCATTGAATCGACTCTCAAAAAGGTTCGGGTCAATGGCAAGCACATCACTTCTCATATTTTTCGTCACACCCATATCAGTATGTTGGTAGAAGAAAACTTCCCCCTCAAAACCATTATGGCAAGGGTCGGACATTCCAACCCGCAAACCACGATGAAGATTTACACCCATGTCACCAGTAAAATGAAGGAAAAAGAACGGGAAGCCCTTGAAAAACTGACCATCTAAAAATGTGCAGAAATTGTGCAGAGCGTTGTTATTTTTACGGATTTCATCGAACATAAAGAAGGTGACGAAAAAGCCGAAAACCCGCATGGATTCTACGTTTACGGTCTGTTGCGAACATAAACGCAATTAGGCCGCCTAGATTTATTGTGAATTGTCTAACTACTCAGAAGTTAGCAATTTGAATTTTTCCTGTTGCATTCTTTTCTATTTTTTGTTAAAGTTGAAGCATCACTAGGGGCGCTATCGCTGAGAGACCTGACGGTCGACCCTTTGAACCTGATGCGGTTAATACCGCCGAAGGAAAGTGGTGAGGCTGTTTTGTCGGGCCGCTTTCCTTTATGTCAGGAAAGCGGCCCTTTTTGTATCCATGAAGGAGGATTTGTTTTATGCTGACCCAAAGACAAGCTGCACTGCAGGGTAAAATCACTGACCAGATGGCGGAAGTGGCCCGCCAGGAAGGAGTCACCCCGGAATTCATCCGGGACGGAGTGGCCAAAGGCACCATCTGCATCCCCGCCAACATCAACCACAAGAACCTGGTCCCCCGGGGTGTGGGCGAAGGCCTTTCCACCAAGGTGAACGCCAACATCGGGACTTCTTCCGCTTTTCCGGATCCCGCTCCGGAACTGGACAAACTGAAAGCAGCCATCGACGCCGGAGCTGATGCGGTGATGGATCTGTCCACCGGCAACAACATCGACGCCTCCCGGAAGGCCATCATTGAACATTCCACCGTCATGGTGGGCACCGTACCCATTTATCAGGCCACTGTCCAGGCCATCAAGGCCCATGGCAAAGTGACGGAAATGGACAAGAACGACATTTTCACCGTAGTGGAACAGCAGGCCAAGGACGGGGCTGACTTCATGACCATGCACTGCGGCCTCACCCGCCAATGCCTCCACAACCTGATCAACGAAGGCCGGGAAATGGACATTGTCAGCCGGGGCGGCTCTTTCCTGTCCGGCTGGATGCTCCACAACGGGAAGGAAAATCCGTTCTACGAATTCTACGATGAAATCCTGGACATCTGCGCCAAATATGATGTAACCATCAGCCTGGGCGACGGCTGCCGGCCCGGCTGCCTGGCAGACGCCACCGACCGGACCCAGATCCAGGAACTGCTGAACCTGGGCGAACTGACCCAGCGTGCCTGGGCCAAAGGGGTACAGGTGATGGTGGAAGGCCCGGGACATGTTCCCTACAACCAGATCGCCACCAACATGCAGCTCCAGAAACGGATCTGCCACGGTGCTCCTTTCTATGTGCTGGGGCCCCTGGTCACCGATATCGCTCCCGGCTACGACCACATCACTTCCGCCATCGGCGGTACCCTGGCCGCCTTTACCGGCGCCAACTTCCTGTGCTATGTGACCCCGGCCGAACACCTGGGCCTGCCGGACATCAATGACGTCCGGGAAGGGGTAGTAGCCGCCCGGATCGCCGGCCATGCCGCCGACGTGGCCAAAGGCCTGCCCTCTGCGGTAGCCCAGGATCTGGCCATGGCCAAAGCCCGGAAAGTCCTGGATTGGGACAAACAGCTGAGCCTGGCCATCGATCCGGAAAAAGCCAGAGCCATCCGGTCTGCCAAGAACAAGAGCAGCGAAGAATACTGCTCCATGTGCGGAGACTACTGCGCCGTGAAAATCATGAACGAATACATGGACGAAATCAAGGCGAAGAAGAGCAAATAAAAAACAGGGGCCTGGATGGCCCCTGTTTTTTATGTCAATGGTCAATGGCTGAAGGAAAAGATTCGTTGGATATGCAAAAAAAACGAGGGTATTGCACAGAATATGCAATACCCTCGTTTGAGGTTTCCATGATCCGGAACGGAAAATTACCGTTTGGAGAACTGGGAAGCCTTTCTTGCTTTTTTCAGACCGTACTTGCGGCGTTCCTTTTCCCGAGGATCGCGGGTCAGGAGACCGGCTTTCTTCAGCAGAGGACGGAAATCAGCGTCAACTTTCAGCAGGGCGCGGGCAATACCATGACGGATTGCGCCAGCCTGGCCGGAGATGCCGCCGCCAACAACGTTGGCCAGTACATCATATTTGCCCAGGGTTTCGGTGGTGTCCAGCGGCTGCCGAACAACCAGTTCCAGGGTTTTCAGGCCGAAGTATTCACTCAGTTCACGGCCGTTTACAACGATTTTGCCTTCGCCCGGAACAAGGCGAACACGGGCAACGGAGCTTTTGCGGCTGCCAGTTGCATCATACGTAACTTTTGCCATTTTCTAGTTCTCCTCTCCTCTTAGCGAATATCGATGGTCAGAACTTCAGGCTTTTGTGCAGCATGAGGATGTTCAGAACCAGCGTATACATGCAGTTTCTTGATGATCTGATTGCCCAGACGGTTGTGGGGAACCATACCCCGAACAGCCAGTTCCACCATTCTTACAGGGTTGTTCTTCAGCATATCCCCTGCTTTGGTGTATTTGTCGCCGCCCAGATACCCGGAATGACGGAAGTAAACCTTCTGCACCAGTTTTTTGCCGGTCAGTTTCACCTGAGCAGCGTTGATGATGATCACGTGATCACCGGTATCCATATGCGGGGTAAAAGTCGGTTTATTTTTACCGCGGAGCACTTTGGCAACTTCTGCAGCCAGACGGCCCAGAGTCTTGTCAGCGGCATCCACTACATACCATTTGCGTTCAATGGTAGCCGGGGTGGCCATGTATGTTTTCATCCTTATTCCTCCTAATAAAAACTCAATCTTGAACTGTATCCAGTGATGAGTCTTTGGGTACGGGCCGGGGCTAACGGCGCATGCTCAAAGTGATACCGTAATATTGTACAGTATATTACAGCTGTTGTCAACTTCTTTTCTTTTCTCTGGCCAGGAAGTTGTACAAGGCGCCGATCAGCCCTGCATCATTGCCCAGGCCCGCAAAGGCCACGGTGGTCTTGTCCAGTACCACCGGCAGCAGTTCCTTTTTCAGGCTGTCCTGGAGCATGGGTTCCAGCAGGTCCTGCTGGGCCATGATGCCGCCCCCCAGGATCACCCGCTGGGGATTCATCATGTAGCAGATGGCCGCAATTCCTGTGGCCCACTGGTGGACGGTTTCCCGGAGCAGCCTGTGGAGAGGTTTGTCCCCGTGGCGGACCATTTCACAGAGGATCTTCCCGTTGAGGGTTTCCGGATCCACTCCTTTCAGCCGGGCGGCTTTCTGGACCAGGGCAGTGACGGAAGCGGCGTCCTCCCAGTGGTTCCGGCCGCCCAGTTTGGCCTGTCCCACTTCCCCGGCAGTGAAGGAATTCCCGGGCCAGAGTTTGCCGTCCAGTACAAAGGCGCCCCCGATGCCGGTGCCGATGGTGATGCAGAACAGGCTTTTGGCTCCCCGGCCGTTCCCCAGCCAGTATTCCCCCAGGGCTGCAGAGTTCACGTCATTTTCCACCCGGCAGGGCAGCTGGAGCTTCCGGGATACCAGCTGGACCAGATTGGTGCCGGTGAGCCCGGGAAAATGCGGAGCCGCATGGAGCACTTCCCCGGTCTGGGGATTGATCATGCCAGCCATGGAAATGGCGGCCCCCTGGATCTTGAAGTATTTCTGGTAGGAGCCGATCAGCCCCAGCACCTGGTCCAGGAAGGCGTCCACTCCGTCTTTGGCAATAACATTGGGGAGACTGTCCTTGTTGAACAGTCTCCCTCTGCTGTCTGCCAGGCCGTATTTGATGGCGGTGCCCCCAATATCCAGGCAGATGTATTTATCCATGGGTTCAGCCCTGTGTCTTGATGAAGGCGATGGCTTTTTCCATCCGTTCCAGGGTCTTTTCCCGGCCCAGGAGCACCATCACGTCGAACATGCCCGGGCTGAAGGTCCGACCGGTCAGGGCCAGACGGGTGGGATGGATCACTTTGCCCAGGGACAGGCCCATTTCTTCCGCCAGCTTGTTGTAGCATTCCTCCGTAGTCTTCAGATCGAACACCGGCAGGGCTGCCAGGGCATCATGGGCTTTCTGGAGCAGGTCAGCGGCTTCCGGCTTGAAGGACTTGGCCACGCCTTTGGGATCGTAGCTGTCAAAATCCTTGAAGAAATAGCTGGCACCATCCGCCAGTTCTTCCAGGGTCTTTACCCGCACCCGGACCACATCCACCAGGTGGTCGAAGTATTCCTGATGAGCCGGCAGATAGCTGTCATCGATGAGTCCGGCTTTCTTGAAGAAAGGCACGGCTGCATCGGCGATTTTCCGCAGAGGCAGGTCGGAAAGATACTGGCCGTTGAGCCAGGTGAGCTTTTTCACATCGTATACGGCAGCCTTTTTGGACATTTTGCTGAAGTCAAAGGCTTTCACCGTGTCTTCCAGGGTGAAGATTTCCTGGTCATTGCCGGGCGCCCAGCCCAGCAGGGTCAGGTAGTTGATAATGGCTTCCGGCAGGTACCCTTTGTCCCGGAATTCTTCCACAGAGGTGGCCCCATGCCGTTTGCTCAGTTTGCTCCGGTCCGGTGCCAGGATCATGGGCATATGGCCGAATTCCGGTGCTTTCCAGCCCAGGGCATCGTAGATCACCAGCTGTTTCGGAGTGTTGGTCAGATGTTCTTCCGCCCGAAGCACATGGGTCATGCCCATGAGATGGTCGTCCACCACTACGGCAAAGTTGTAGGTGGGGATCCCGTTGGTCTTCATAATGACGAAATCATCGAACTGGTTCCAGTTGAAGGTCACGTCCCCGTGGATCATGTCATGGACGGTGATGGTGCCTTCTTTGGGCAGTTTGATCCGGATGGAATGGGCTTCTCCCGCTTCTACCCGTTTCTTGGCTTCCGCCGGATCCAGGTCCCGGCAGGTGCCTGCATAATGGAAAGGCTGCTTTTTCTTCCGCTGTTCTTCCCGCTGGGCTTCCAGATCGGCGGCGGAGCAGAAGCAGTAGTAGGCCTTGCCCTCATCCACCAGCTGCTGGCAGTATTTCCGGTACAGGTCCAGCCGTTCAGACTGGTAGTAGGGGCCATGGTCCCCGCCCACTTCCGGGCCTTCGTCCCAGTCCAGGCCCAGCCATTTCAGGCTGGTGATGATCTGGGAGACGGAATCTTCCTTCAGCCGGTCCCGGTCGGTATCTTCGATCCGCAGGACCATCTTCCCCCCCTGGCTCCGGGCAAACAGCCAGTTGAACAGAGCCGTCCGGGCCCCGCCGATGTGCAGATACCCAGTGGGACTGGGAGCAAAACGTACACGTACTTCACTCATGGTTAGCACCTCTCCATTTCAATGATTGATTATTTTTCTTTGGGTTTCTGTTTCCGGGACGCTTCCGCATATTTGGTTCCCCGTTTGTTGGGACCTACAGCGCTTTTGCCCCGTTTGGGCACCCGTTTCTTCTTGGGACGCACCGGCTTCACCGTCCGGCGGACCTTCTCCCCGGCCAGATTCTGCCGTTCCAGGGTGATGTTCAGCTTCTTCTCCAGGTTCTGGAGCCAGCGGGTCTCATCCGCCGTATAGAAGGTGATGGCCGTACCTTCGCTGCCGGCCCGGCCCGTCCGTCCGATCCGGTGGACATACCAGTCCGGATCGTGGGGAATGTCGTAATTCACCACCTGGGTGATGCCTTCCACATCCAGGCCCCGGGCGGCAATGTCGCTGGCCACCAGGATCTGGAGCTTGGCCTTCCGGAAGTTTTCCATCACCTGGCGCCGCTTGGTCTGGGACATGTCCCCGTGGAGCACATCCACATTGAACCCTTCCCCATAGAGCCAGTCGCTGAGTTCGATGGCCCGTTCCTTGCTGCAGCAGAACACCAGCATCAGGAAGGGGTTGTACCGGCGGATCAGGGAAGCCAGGGCCTCTGCCTTGTGGTCTTCGCTGACCTTGATGCAGATCTGATGGATAGTGGAAGCAGTGGCTTCCCTGGGGGCAATGTCGATGACCAGGGGATTGGTGGTCAGCTGCCGGCCCAGTTTCCGGACTTCCTCATCCAATGTGGCGGAACACATCATGGTCTGGTGGGGCTGGGGCATCAGGCTCAGGAGGGTTTCGATATCCTCCCCGAAGCCCTGGCGGAGCATTTCATCCACTTCGTCCAGCACCAGGTATTTCACCCCGCCCAGGCTGGTGTTCCCCTTCCGCAGGTGATCCAGCAGCCGGCCGGGAGTTCCCACCAGCACCTGGGCCCTGTGCCCGATTTTCCGTTTTTCCTCTTCAAAATCCCGTCCGCCGCTGACCGTCAGGGTATGGATTCCCGTATCCCCGTCCAGTTTCCGGATTTCCCCGGCCGTCTGCTGAGCCAGTTCCCGGGTGGGGGAAAGGATCAGGGCCTGGACAAATTCCTTCTTCGGGTCCACTTTATCAAACAGGGGGATCACAAAGGACAGTGTCTTCCCTACCCCGGTCTGGGCACGGGCGATTACGTCCCGGCCGTTCAGAAGGGCCGGGATGGCACGCTCCTGTACAGGGGTGGGGATGTCCTTCCCCGTCCGATGGAGCTTCTCCACCATCGCCTCGTCCACTTTCAGCTGGGCAAAACCTGCCGCCATGGAATCATCTCCTCTCATTTTTCAATCGTACCCTTTATTATAGCGTAAAAACCGGAGGAAGGGAAGGAAAAAGGGGGATGGGGCGGCGAGTAAGAAGAAATCAGACCGTATCTTGTGGGTCTATCAGAAGTCAGCTATCAGCTTGGCCCGCAATAAGCAAATCTGGCCTGCTGCTGTATCGAACAACGCTGACATCTCAAAGCCCGGCAGGTTTCCTACTATGCCTGGCGGGATCTGGTGTATGTATCCCATCCCAAAAATGCAGACTATGAAAAGATGAACATTTTCATTCCTTCCGCCTATCTGGAGGGAAAATCCGTCAACCGCCTGGGGCAAAGGCCACGCGGGAGACTACGATCTGGAAGAATTGTTTGCCTGGATCGATTCCATTTGCAAATAAAAAAAGACCGCTGCCTGGGCAGCGGTTTTTTTTATTTTCTCCCCGGATACTGCTTCAATCCTTCCGCCAGGATGTGCATGGCTTTTTCCAGGTCTTTTACGTTCAGTACGTAGGCCAGACGGGCTTCGTCCTGTCCTCTGGTTACATCAGAAGCATAGAACCCGTTGCCGGGGGTGATCATCACAGTTTCCCCGTCGATGTCAAAGTCTTCCAACAGCCACTTGGCAAATTTTTCCGTATCGTCGATGGGCATTTTCACCATGACATAGAAGGCCCCTTTGGGATCGGAGGAAATCACGCCGGGCATCTGGGCCAGGAATCCCTTGATGGTATCCCTTCGTTTGGTATATTCTTTCTTCACATCTTCCCAGTAAGATTTGGGGGTGGTGTACAGAGCCGCAGCTCCCAGCTGCACAATGTCCGGACAGGAAAGCCGGGCCTGGCAGCATTTCAGCAGTTCCTGCTGGAGAGCCTTGTTCCGGGTGATCACGCAGCCGCTCCGGGCGCCGCAGGCGCTGTACCGTTTGGAGACAGAATCGATGAGCACCAGGTTGTCATCCAGTTCCCGGAGCCGTCCGAAGCTGGTGTATTGTCCATCATAGACGAATTCCCGGTACACTTCATCGGCAATGAGAGCCAGATCATATTTCCGGACAATCCGGGACAGCATGTCCATTTCTTCCCGGGTGTAGATTACCCCGGTGGGATTCCCCGGGTTGGAAATCAGGATGGCCCGGGTCTTGTCATTGATGTATTTTTCCACAGTTTCCTGATCCGGCAGATGGTAGCCGGTGTCCGGAGAGGTGGGAACCCCGTTGATTTCCACATTGTAGGCCCCGGTAAAGCTCTTGTAGTTGGCATAGAAGGGCTCGAACATGAGCACATTGTCCCCCGGGTCACAGGTGGTCATAATGGCAAAGGAAATGGCTTCACTGCCCCCGTTGGTGACAAAAATATCGTCCAGGGCATAGTCCATATCCCAGGATTCATAATATCCCTGGATGGCTTTCAGCAGTTTGGCATCCCCCTGGGATTTTCCATAGGCCACCACTTTGGGATGGTAGGAGGCCACCCCTTCGAAGAAACTTTCCGGGGTGGGGATATCCGGCTGTCCGATATTCAGATGATAGATCTTTTTGGTCTTTTCCACCCGGTTGGCAATAGGCGCCAGTTTCCGGATGGGGGATGTGGGAATGTGCAGCGTCCGTTGGGAAATGTGCATGGTTCTTGTTCCTCCTTACAGTAAATCTCCAAAAATCGAATGGCCAATGAATTCCCGGATAATGGAGTTGTTGGGAATGGCCTTGTCGTCTATGGATTCTACGATCTGCAGCATATCCAGGAAATTGCGGGCAACCGGATATTCTGCTGCATCCCGGGGAATCTGTTCCAGCAGGGGGCAGGCATATTTTTTGAATACGGCCAGCTCATAAATGAGGGTGGTATTGAACATAATGTCCGCTTCTTCGCTGAAGGGAAAAATGTTCCGTTCTTCTCCCTGACGCACCTTGTGCCAGTTCTGGATGGTCTGGCGGGCATCATGGGAGCGGAACTGGGAATCCCGGACCATCCGGCGGAGCAGCCGCATATCGGTGGTGGGAATCCGGTTGTAATCATCAAAAGAAAGAGGCGTCAGGGCGCTGATGTAGATCTTCAGCTTGTTCCTGCGCCGGACCCGGGCGGAAAGCTTCTCGTTCATCCCATGGATGCCTTCCACTACCAGGACTCCGTCATCCCCCAGATACACCTTCTGGCCCCGATATTCCCGGTGGCCGGTCTTGAAATTGAAGTAAGGGATTTCCACGGTTTCGTCCCGGAGCAGCCGTTCCATATGCTCATTGAACAATTCTGTATCCAGGGCTTCAATGGATTCAAAATCGTAGCTGCCATCCGGCAGACGAGGGGTCTGCTCCCGCTCCTTGAAATAATTGTCCAGGGAAATGGGAATGGGCCGCAGGCCGTTCACCCGCATCTGCACTGCCAGCCGCTGGGAAAAGGTGGTCTTCCCGGAGGAAGAGGGGCCGGCGATCAGCACCAGCCGTACATTCCGTCCATCCGCGTCGATTTCATCAGCGATCCGGGCAATGGATTTTTCATGGTAGGCTTCGCACATCTGGATGATGCCCCGGCTGTTCCCTTCCCGGATGTACTGGTTCAGGGCTGCCACCGTAGGACAGTGCATCACCTGGCCCATTTTTTCCGACTGGGCATAGACTGCCGCCAGCTTTTTCCGTTCCACATAGGGTTCCAGACGGTCCAGCTGGTCCTGGCGGCCGTACCGGAGCAGGATCCCGGACCCCATCCACACCAGTTCAAAGGCCTTCAGGCAGCCCAGATTGGGCAGCAGGGGCATCACCGAATAGGCAAACCGGTCCCCCACCCCGTAAAGGTTGATCCGGTAATCCTCCGGCAGGGCATCCAGCAAAGGAGCCTCATCCTGGAAGAACTGGGGCTTCACATAGGACCGGGCTTCATCCCGGCTCAGCTGCCGGATCTGGACCGGTTCCTGATCCCGGATCATCTCTTCCATGCAGTGGGTCACATCTTCCAGATCATATTTGCTCAGGAAGATCTTGTTCTTGACCGAACAGAAAAGGCCATGACCAAAGGTGTTTTCCACTTCCAGCTGGATTTCCGGCCGTCTCCGGTTCATGGCGGCAATCAGGGCAAACTGGAAGGTGGCAATGTAGGACCGGTATCCCTGCTCACTGTCCAGGGGATAGAAGGTCACATGATCCCCGTCCTGAGGACACAGCTGCAGCGGCTGGGGCTGGCCGTTCACCACCCCCAGCGCCACGGGACTGCTGTAGAGCTGTTTGTAGGATTGGGCGATGACTCCGAGAGGCGTCCCGTCCTGAAATGCTTTTGGTTTTCCGTCTGGTCCTGTAATCTGCATCTGTTCCGCTCCCCTTTTCTGTTTTCTGGATCTGTCAGCCCGCAGGCTGCCTGTGCTGCTTTCCGGCTCCTTTTGTTTTTTAGTCTTCTCCCACTTCGTCCATGGCTGCTTTGATTTTGGCTGCCATGCCGTAGACTTTATGCTTGGGCACTCCGCATACGGCTACCCGGACCCCGGCTGCCAGAGGCACGCAGAAAATATTGTCTTCATGGAGCCGGTCGCAGACCGCTTCCGGATCCTTGGCGGGAATGGACAGGAAGAAACCGGAAATGTAGGGCAGCATCTTCAGGCCGCACTTTTTGGCTTCATCCGTAAAGATGTCTCCCCGTTCCTGGATCATGCTGTAGTAATGGGCCCGTTCCTTCTGGATGGTTTCCAGCAGTTCCGGATCACTGTAGATGGTGTCCAGGGTATCCATGGCACCCCGGTTGCAGTTGGACCAGCAGGCCCGGCTGGTGTATTTGTTGGCGTTGATGAATTCCAGGATCTGTTTTTCATCACTGGTGACCCCGATAAGAGCTCCGCAGCGCTGGCCGTACATGGTGAAACTCTTGGACAGGCTGTAGGCGATCAGGCCAAAGATGTTTTTGGGCAGGTTGGACAGCTTCCGGAAGATTTTCCGGACTTCTTCCCGTTCCCCGGCATAGTCGATGTAAGCCACATCCAGGCACAGAGCGGCGGTTTTGTCGGTACCGGCAATGGCGGCTTCCAGCATCTTCACCACATTTTCAATGTCTTCCGGAGTCAGGCTGAACCCGGTGGGATTGTGGGCCGGAGTATTGATAATCAGCAGGATCCGGTCCTGTTGGGCCAGGATTTCCCGGACTTTGGCTTCACAGCCGGCCAGGTTGAACTTGTGTTCCGGGGTGGTCATGGGATAAGTGGCCAGGTGACGGTCCATATCCTCGCAGATCTGGTTGTAGGCTCCCCAGTACCAGGCAGAGGTCAGAACGGTATCTCCGGCTTCCGCATAATTCCAGACAGCATGATGGATGGCCCCGGTGCCTCCGGCGGTGGCAATGGCTGCCGTAAACCCTTCCGGACGGGACTGGCTGAAGCAGGCGTTCTGAACCAGTTCCAGATATTCCGGCAGGCCCATGATGGGGGCATATTTAAAATATTCCGCGTCTTTCAGGCTCCGGTATACTTTGCTGACTGTGGGCAGCACCACAAAGTTTTCATCATTGTCCAGGATGCAGCCGATGGTGGCATTGATCACCGCATCTGCGCCGATTTCGCTGATCCGTTTCTGGGCCGCTTCGCTGGCTCCAAAAATACGGTCCTTGGACGGCTTGGTCTTCTTCTGGGCATGTGGTGCAACACAGCTGTTCATCATAATAATAGGTCCTCCCCTCAGTAAAAAGCGAACGTTTTTAAAACGAGAATAATCGTTGTACATTCTATTATCTCATTATTAACGAAATCGGTCAATAAGAAGTGTGTATTTCTCCCGATTTGGAACTTTTCACAGGGCCTGTTATGAATTTTCCGTGAAACAGCACTTTTTCCCCTTTTTCCCGGGCCTCCAGCCGCCCCTCCCGGGTCCACACCCCGGGATACCGGGCTTCCCACCAGCGGAAAAAAGTCACCAGCCGGGGATAGGAGCCTTCCAGTTCCGCTTCCAGGCCAGCCGGATCCTTTTTTCCTTTCGGAGTCAGGGGAGCCAGTCGGATCACCTGGAGCCCGTTCCGGGCAGCGGCAGCTTCCAGGGCCCCCAGCCAGGCTTCCGGAGGCAGGGAGGGATTCTCCCGTTTTCCCTGTTCCAGCAGACTTTTTTCCCGGGCCTCCTGTTCCGGATCCCACCGGGCTGCAAAAAGGGCCAGCTGCTCCAGTTTCTCCTTCCGGACCTCATTCTGTCTTTTCACAGTCAGCAGTTCCCGGCCCAGAGGGAGCACCAGCCAGGTCCACAGGCACAGTACGCCCAGGCCTAGCAGGGCTCCCTGGAACGGATCCTCCCGGAGCCGGGAAACCAGCGGTTTCTTTTCATCCATGAGTTTCCTCCTCTTTCAGACGGATCTGGAGGGCAAAACCGGTCAGATCTGATTCCCTTTCTTCCTGTTCCAGCCGGTCCAGTTTCACCTGGATCACTTCCGGCCGCTGCTGGAGGCGTTTTACCAGCTGGAGAGCCCCATTCCTTTTCAGGCTCCGGCCTTCCAGATGCAGGACCTTTCCCTCCTTCTGCTGTTCCACCCGGGTAAGCCAGCAGTCTGACGGCACCTGGTTCCCCAGGAGAGTCAGGAAATCCCCCCAGTTCACCTGCTGCCGGATCCGCTGCTTTTTTTCTTTCTGCTGCCGGGCCAGCTGTTTCCGCCGCTGCTGCTGTGCCTGCCAGAAGGTTTCCCAGCCGGAGACCTGCTGCAGCTGTAAGATGCACCGTTCCTGTTCCTTCCGGGCCAGGAAAAGGCATCCGGCCAGCCATAGACAAAGGATCAGGGAAACCGCCGCCAGTTTCTTTCCCAGGGCCGACCAGGAGATCCGGGACAGCCTTCCCGTTCCCTGCCGGAACAGGGAAAAGCAGAAACCACTCTCCCGTCCGGCCCCCAGGATCCCTCCCAAAACACCCCACAGGCCAGCTGTAAGAACCGCCTGCTTTTTCTCTTCATAATAGGGAGCCCATTGGAAGCGGGGTTCCAGTTCCAGGACCTGAGCAGGGCATTCCCACTGCTGCCGGAAGAATTCCAGCCAGGCAGCCTGTTCCTGTTCCGTACCGCCGGCCAGATACAGACCGGACGGCCCGTCCTGGAACCGGTCCCGGACCCCGGGAGACAGATGTTCCCACAGGGTTTCCACCGCCTCGTCCCGCTGGTCCCGGAAAGGTTCTCCCCGACCGGATCCCGGCAGGTTCCGACAGGCCAGGAGACGGCCCCGGGCATACCAGGCCCCCTGGAGGCCTTCTTCTCCCAGGATCAGGAGAAATCCCGCCTCCTCTTTTTCCAGCCACCATCCCCAGGCCGCCGGAGCCCCTTCCACCTGCAGGATTTCCCAATCCAGCTGCCGGCTGATGACCCCTACGGTATCCAGCAGGGCCAGGGGCACGGCTCCCGCCAGGATTTCTTCCTTCCGGTCCGGACAGGGTTCCGTCCCCAGGGCAAAAGAACCCGGGGGATAGGGGATCTGCTGTAGGATCTCCCAGGATGCCGCCTGGATCTGTTCCTTCCGGGACAGACCGGGCAGGGACAGATTCCGGAATTCCAACAGATCCGGCCCCAGGAGCCACAGGATAGATTGGGCTGTAACCCCCCGTTTGGCACAGACTTCCTGGAGCCACAGGGCCGGTTCCTCCCCCTGCTGCCGGTACAGGGCCAGCCGGATCCGTTCCGGCCAGGCCAGTTCCTGGTACCGTTCCACTTCCCAGGCTTTCTTCTTTTTCCGGACCTGAACCAGAGTCACCCGGTCTCCGCTGATCTGAACACCCAGCAGCTGCCGGGGCCAGGGAGACAGCCGGCGCCGGAGCCACCCTGCAGCCTGGCCCAGCCGGGCTTTTCCTTCTTCCAGCCCCGGTCCTGCAAGCCCAAGGACACACAGCAGCATCCTGTCCGGTTCCATCAGCCCAAAGACAGAACGGAACCGGAGCAGCAGTCCGGCCAGGACGAAATAGGGAGCCAGGGGCACCTGTACTGGTGCCTTGTCCCATCCGTTGTTTTCCGGATTAAAGGCAAACAGACAGACGGAAACAAAAGCAAGGCCGGCAGCCAGGAAAAGGCCCTGGAGCCCTGTCCAGGGTCCCAGCCACAGACCCATCACCGCTGCCAGTTTGGGATCCCCGGCTCCCATGCCCTGGGGATACCGCCAGTGGATCAGCTGGAGCAGTCCCCCCAGCAGTCCGGCCCCTGTCAGAGGAGACAAAAAATCTCCGTCCGTCAGTCCGTGGAGAAGCAGGAACAACAGTCCCAGGGGAAGGAAAAAAACTTCGTACAGCTGCATTTCGTCCCTGTCCGTCCAAGCCATAAAGAGCAGTAGGCTCACACAAGCCAGCCTCAGAGCCAGTACCGCCGGAGGCCCGGGCATCCGGGAAAGGAGCAGGAACAGGGCTCCGGCTTCCGCTTCCCGCCAGAACAGGGATACGGTCAGTTCTTTGCCGCAGTGCCGGCATTTTCCCTTCTGGCGCAGATAACTGACCAGAGGGATCAGTTCTCCCGGCCCCAGGATATGGCCGCAGCTGTCACAATGGGACCGGCCCCAGATAATGGATTCTTCCCGCCGGAGCCGGTTGGCGCACAGATTCAGGAAGCTGCCCAGACAGGAGCCCAGGGCGAACCAGAAAAAGGAAATGAGCAAAGACAGCCATGGAAGGGAAATCATGGTTCCGCCCTCCTATCCCTGGATGCTGGTCCGCAGCTGGATGGCTTCGCCCAGATGGAACGCCGTGATGTCCTCACTGCCGGCCAGATCCGCAATGGTCCGGGCCACTTTGATGATCCGGTCATGGCTCCGGGCACTGAGGCCCAGGCTGACGAAATATTTTTCCAGCAGGGCTTCCGCCTGAGGTGTCAGAGGACAGAAGGCCTTGACCTCCCGCCGGCCCATACTGGCGTTGCAGAACAGGTGGGTGCCTTTCAGCCGTTCCCGCTGGATCTGACGGGCTGCCACCACCCGTTCCCGGATGGCCGCGGAGCTTTCCCCCTTCTTTCTGCTTTTCATTTCCTGGTACTGGAGCCGGGGCACGTGGATCTGGATGTCGATCCGGTCCAGGAGGGGCCCGGAAATTTTCTTCTGATACCGGGCGATGTCCCCGGGCCGGCAGGTGCACTGGTGAAGGTTGTCCTCTTCTCCCCAGAACCCGCAGGGACAGGGATTCTGGGCCGCCACCAGGATGAACCGGGCGGGATAGGTGAGAGAGGCCTGGACCCGGCTGATGGTGACCATCCCGTCTTCCAGGGGCTGCCGGAGCACTTCCAGGGCGCTCCGGGAAAATTCCGGCAGCTCGTCCAGAAACAGGACTCCGTGATGGCTGAGGGTCACCTCTCCGGGATGGGGGATGCTGCCCCCTCCGATGAGTGCCGACTGGGAAACCGTGTGGTGGGGGCTCCGGAAAGGCCGTTCCACCATAATGCCGTGGTGGCCTTTCAAAAGGCCGGAGATGCTGTAGATTTTGGTCACTTCCAGGGCTTCTTCCTCGGTCATGGGCGGCAGGATGGAAGGCAACCGCCGGGCCAGCATGGTCTTTCCGGCTCCGGGCGCCCCCACCATCAGCACATTGTGGCCTCCCGCCGCAGCAATCTCCAGGGCCCGCTTGGCCACTTTCTGGCCCTGGACGTCTGCAAAGTCCACGGTATCCTCCAGGGGTTTCTCCAGTTCCAGCACCTTTTTGGCCAGAGGCTCCAGAGGCAGCTTTCCCTGGAAATGGTCCACGATCTGCCCCAGGTTGTCCGCGGTATACACCTGGATCCCGTCCACCAGTTCCCCTTCGGTGGCGTTGCCGGAAGGGATGAAAATGGCCGGAAGCCCTTCGTCCCGGGCCCGGAGGATCATGGGCAGGATCCCGTTGACCGGGCGCAGGGATCCATCCAAGGCCAGCTCTCCGGCGAACACAGGCATGGGGTCCGGCAGTTTCACATACTTCTTGGCAGCCAGCACCCCCAGGGCAATGGGCAGATCCAGTCCGGCCCCATCCTTTTTCAGGTCTGCCGGAGCCAGGTTCACGGTTATGTGGGTGTCCGGGAACCGGAAGCCGGAATTCTTCACCGCAGTCTTCACCCGCTCCCGGGCCTCTTTCACTGCCGTATCCGGCAGCCCCACCATTTCAAAGGCAGGCATGCCGTTGGTCACATCCACCTCCACTGTAACCATTTCTCCGTTGATCCCGCGGGTGGTTTCCCCCCAGGTCCGTGCGTACATGGAATCAGCTCCTTTGTCGTGTATCGTGAGTCGTTCATCGTGTGTCGTTTGCCGTGATTGGAGAAACCACCGATTTCTTCATCCAAAGCCACCCACGCTGGCATCCATCGGCAGTTGACCATTGACAGATTTTATACTTAAAAGCAATTCTTCAAATGATTCAGAGAAATTTTCCCATACAGATCCAGGATCTCGATAATATCGAACCGGCTCCTGTACCGGATCACCGGATTCTCCCGCAGGTAGCACCAGGCGGTTTTCCGGAGGCGGATCTGTTTGTCCCGGGTCACGGCGGCGGCAGGGCGGCCGAATTTCAGACTGTGCCGGGTCTTTACTTCCACAAAGGCCAGCACTCCCCAGTGCCGGGCAATGATGTCGATTTCTCCCCAACTGCTCCGGTAGTTCCGGTCCAGGATCTCATATCCCTGTTTTTCCAGATAGCGGACGGCCGCCTCCTCCCCCCAGTTCCCGAACCGGCGGCGTTGGTGGACCATACTGATTCCCTCCTTTTTTGTTCAATGTCAGCTTTGCTGACTTCCTTAAGCCGTTGACAGCTGACCGCTGACCGGGCTGTTGCCCTGGCAACAGCCCCCTATTTCAACTTCAGCAGTTTGTTTTCACTGACGGCGGGTTCTTTCAGATCCATGGACTTCAGAGGTTCGAAGCTTCTCCGGTGCCAGGGGCTGGGGCCGCAGTCCAGGATGGCCTGGATGTGCCGGGCCGTACCGTATCCCTTGTGTTTGGCAAATCCGTACTGGGGATAGTCCCGGTCCAGGTCTTCCATGATATGGTCCCTTGTGACCTTGGCGATGATGGAAGCGGCCGCCACCGCTGCACTTTTGCTGTCCCCCCGAACCATATCCTCCACAGGGATCCCCGGGATTTCCAGGGGCATGGCATCGGTAATGGCCCCCTGAGGGTGCACCTTCATATGGGTCAGACACAGGGTCATGGCGGTTTTGGCCGCCTGGTAGATGTTCAGCCGATCGATTTCCCTGGGTCCCAGGATGCTGACGGTAACGCTAACCGCCTGTTCCAGGATCTCTCCATACAGGGTTTCCCGCCGGGCAGGAGTGACCTTTTTGGAATCGGTAAGACCGGGCAGCCAGATTCCGTGAGGCAGGATCACTGCCGCCGTCACCAAAGGTCCGGCCAGCGGCCCCCGGCCCGCTTCGTCGCAGCCGGCCACCTGATCCATACCCCGTTCCCAAAAGTCCCGTTCCAGATCCTGGAGCCGTTCCAGCCGTTCCCGTTCCAGTTTCCGGGCTGCCTGTTTCCGGTCATAGGCTTCCAGCAGTTTCCGGACACCGGTCCGCCCATCCTTCCGCCAGCGTTCCAGTTCTGCTTCTTCCGGCCCCAGTTTCAGCTGTTCCCGGATTACCTGGATGCTCTCTTTTTTTTCCATGTCAGGCCTCGTCCCGGGGAGCGGCTTCCAGGGAGAAGGATCCCAGTTTCCCGGTCTTGAAGTCACGGAGAATCATCTGGATTGTTTTGTTCATATCCAGGACTCCGCCGGCTTTCAGGCAGCCCCGGGCCCGGGCGATTTTTTCCTCCGCCGCTTCCACGGTATCTTCCGGTGTCAGTTCGATCCGGTAACTGGCGGACAATTCCTGGGGATACAGCTTCATCAGCCGTTGGACCAGGATATGGACGGCGGTTTCCTGATCAAAGACCTCTTCCCGGATGGCACCGGTCACCGCCAGGCAGAACCCGGTTTCCGGATTGTCGAATTTGGGCCACAGGACACCGGGGGTATCCAGCAGTTCCAGCCCCTTCCCCAGGATCACCCACTGAGGCCCCCGGGTCACCCCCGGCTTGTTCTGGGCTGCGGCTTTGTTCTTCCCCAGCAGCCGGTTGATCAGGGTGGATTTCCCCACATTGGGGATTCCTACGATCATCACCCGGATGGACCGGTTCCGTACGCCCTTTTTCCGCCATTTTTCCAGGGTGGGTTCTCCGGCTTTCTGGATGGCATTCACCAGGGCCTTGACTCCCTTGCCTTTCTGACAGTCCACCTCCAGGGCCGTAAAGCTGTGCTTCTTAAAATAGGCCAGCCAGTCCCGGGTCCGGTCCGGATCTGCCATGTCCGTCTTGTTCAGCACCACGATTTTCTGCTTGCTGCCGATCAGCTGCTGGAGCATGGGGTTGGCACTGGACCGGGGAATCCTGGCGTCCAGCAGTTCCACCACCACATCCACCAGTTTCAGGTTGGCTTCCATCATCCGTTTGGCCTTGGTCATATGGCCGGGGAACCACTGGATATGGAATTTCTTTCCGCCGATTGTATTTTCCATGGGTACATCCTTTCTTATCCAAACAGGCAACGCCTGTCAATATGCATAGGCCCCATTATACCATGCTTCCCATTCAGAAGCGAATTGTGGAAAAAGCGGGGCATTAACGGGAATTTGGTGTAGTAAAGGGGCTGTGAAAAAATGATCTTTCATTTTTTCACAGCCCCTTTTTTTCACGGCAGCGCCCGTATCTGTCCCAGGGGCCAGAAGATCAGGCTGGCTTTGCCTTTCACCAGGCTCAGATCCACGAAGCCCACATCCCGGAACCGGCTGTCTTCGGAGTTGTTCCGGTTGTCCCCCATAACAAAGATATGGCCGGCAGGGACGGTGGTCTTGGGCAGGTTGGTGTGGAAGGGTTCCCGGATATAGCTTTCATCCAGGGCTTCCCCGTTCACATAGGTCTTCCCGTCCCGGATCTCGATGGTGTCCCCGCCCACGGCGATGACCCGTTTGATGAAGTCCCGCCGGGTGTCACTGGGATACTTGAACACGATGATTTCTCCCCGTTTGGGCTGGCGGGTGTAATAGACCAGCTTGTTCACCAGCAGCCGTTCCTGGTCCTGGAGGGTGTTCATCATGGAAGGTCCGGATACCATATAGGGTTCCACCAGGAAGGTACGGATCCCGAATGCCAGGACCACGGCCACAATGATGGAAATCAGCCAGTCACTGACCGTATCCTGCCAGGAGCCGGATTTCTTTTCTTCGCTCATGCCTTCTCCTTTGCAATAAAAAAGGCAGTTGCCGGAGCAACTGCCTCATTGATCCGATTACCGACGTTCTCTGATACGAGCGGCTTTACCGGTCAGTTTACGCAGATAGTACAGTTTTGCTCTGCGTACCACACCTCTGTGGGATACAACGATTTTTTCCAGACGCGGGGAATGGACAGGGAACATTCTTTCCACACCAACGCCGGAAGCAACGCGGCGAACAGTGAACATTTCCCGGGCACCAGAACCGCTCCGGGCAATGCATACGCCTTCAAACAGCTGAACCCGTTCACGGGTGCCTTCCACAACCTTCACATATACCTTCAGGGTATCGCCAGGACGGAATTCGGGAATGTCGGAACGCAGCTGTTCCTTTTCAATTGCTTCAATAACGTTCATTATTAATTTCCTCCTCAGAATCCAAGACGTTCATGTCTAGCCACGTGCTAACAGCGGACCGCCCGTTAATGCATACGCTGTATTATACCATACAGCCGGCTCCCGGTGCAACCGAAAAAGTCAGGATTCCCTGCTTTTCCCGGCCGTCCGGGACTTCTCTTTTTCTTCTTCTTCCATGGCCAGGAACAGTCTCCCGTCCCCCTTCTGCCACTGCATGGTCCGCAGCAGTTCCGGGCGGTGGAGGAAGGTGGCCCGCAGGCTCTCCTTCCTCCGCCACTGGCCGATTTTACCGTGGTCGCCGGAAAGCAGGACTTCCGGCACGGCTTTGCCCCTGTACTCCACCGGACGGGTGTACTGGGGGTATTCCAGCAGGCTGTCATGGAAGGAATCTTCCTCGGCGCTTACCTGCTTGCCCAGCACCCCGGGAATGAACCGGGCCACTGCATCCATGATGCACAGGGCCGGCAGTTCTCCTCCGGTCAGCACAAAATCCCCGATGGAAAGCCGGAGATCAGCTTCCTCCAGGATCCGTTCGTCAAAGCCTTCATAATGGCCGCAGAGCAGGATCAGATCCTGCCCGCTCCGGGCCAGTTCACACACCCGTTCCTGCCGGAGGGATTCTCCCACCGGGGTCAGGGCCGCCACCAGGGCTCCCGGTGCCAGCTCCCGGGCCCGTTCCAGGGCCGCCAGATAGGTCTGGGGCTTCAGCACCATCCCTGCTCCGCCGCCGCAGGTGGTATCGTCCACGCTCCGGTGCCGGTCGGTGGCATAGTCCCGGGGATCCACACAGTCCACGGACAGGAGCCCTTCCTGAGCCGCCCGGCCCAGGATGCTCCAGCTGCAGGCGCTCCGGATCATCTCCGGGAAAAGAGTGACAAATACGAATTTCATCTCAGATCCACTCCGGCAGCACCACAGTGATCTGCTTCTTTTCCCAGTCGATGTTCCGGATATTGTCCGCAATGGCCGCCACCAGGATATCTTCCCCCTGGGGCGGAGCAATGACGAACACATCGGTGGAACCGGGGCTGATCACATCCTTCAGCATCCCCACCGTTTCCCCTTCCGGAGTCACGGCGGCAAAGCCGATGATGTCCCGGACATAGAACTGGCCTTCCGGCAGAGGAGGCAGTTCTTCCGGCCGCAGGACGATGGTCCGGCCCCGGAGGGTCTCCGCATCGTTCATGGTCTCAATGCCCTCCACCTTCATCAGGTACACATTCTTGTGCTGACGGAGGCTTTGGACCGTGTAGTCCCGGCCGTTGTCCAGGGTGATCTTCTTCATTTTGGCGTACCGCTCCGGATGATCCGTCTGCGGCATAATGCGAAATTCGCCCCGCACGCCATGCGGGGCGACAATTTTGCCAATCACGATATGCTGTTCCATAGGCTTATTCTCTGAAGCCGACGACTTTGCCGTCTTCCACGACGATTTCCGCCCCCATAAGGGCTTCCAGGTCGCTGCCTACAGCGATTTCTACAGAACGTTCCAGTGTACCATGACCGACTTCACTGCCGATTTCCAGGTTTTCAGCCCGTTCCAGCTTGTCTTTCAGTTCCTGGAGAGCATGGCCCCGCTGGGCCTTTTCATACTGGATCTGCTCCTGGAGCCCCCGGACAGCCTCCGGACCGGCAGCGGACTGTTCATTCAGCGCCCGCTTGGCATTGAACTGGAACTGTTCGAAATCCAGTTCTGCCGCCTGGACCTGACGCTTCATATCTGCAATGATCTTGGCTTTCAGGTCTTCAGTGACCTTGGCCTTGATGACTACAGGCACCCGAACGATCATTTTATCCATGGTAACCACCTTTAGTCGATATCAACGATGACTTTCACGTTTTCGCGGGTAGCAGCTGCTTTCATCACCAGACGGATGGCCTTGGCAATGCGGCCTTGTTTGCCGATCACTTTACCCATATCTTCAGGCGCCACGTGGAGTTTCAGGATCACGGAAGATCCGGTCCTTTCTTCCTCCACCTGGACCTCGGAGGGATTATTCACGATAGCCTTAGCAATCACTTCAACTATCTCTTTCATAGTCATCCTCCTTATTTGGCTGCTTTTTCGCCAGCCAGTTTCGCCATCAGACCCTGTTTGCTGAACATGGAACGAACCGTATCAGTCGGCTGTGCGCCCTTTTTCATCCAGGACAGAGCTTTTTCTTCGTCGATGGTAACCACGGCGGGATCAACAGTGGAATCGTAGGTACCTACGGTTTCGATGAAACGGCCGTCACGGGGAGCCCGTTCGTCAGCAACGACGATACGATAGAAGGGGCTCTTTTTGGCACCCATACGTTTCAGACGGATTTTAACTGCCACAACATTCACCTCCTTACCAGATTGGTTTTATTGCATGAAAGGCAGTTTGAATCTGCCTTTCCGTGCATACTTGTTCATACCCTGCATGGTCTTCATGAGCTTCTTGCTCTCTTCGAACTGCTTCAGCAGCCGGTTCACATCCTGGACCCGCTGGCCGCAGCCGGCTGCAATGCGCTTGCGCCGGGACCCGTTGATGATCCGGGGATTCTGCCGCTCCTGAGGCGTCATGGAATAGATGATGGCTTCCAGCCGGCGGACTTCCTTGCCGTCCAGATCCACCCCTTCCAGCTGCTTGGCAAATTTACCCATGCCGGGGATCATGCTGAGAATGGATTCCAGGGACCCCAGTTTCTTGACCTGTTTCATCTGGTCCAGGAACATGTCCAAGGTGAATTCATTCTTCTTCAGGGATTCCGCCATTTTTTTGGCCGAATCCACATCGATGGCTTCCTGAGCCTTTTCGATCAGGGAGAGCACGTCCCCCATGCCCAGGATCCGGGAAGCCATACGGTCAGGATAGAAGGGCTGGAGGGCATCCAGTTTTTCTCCCATCCCTACAAACTTCACCGGGCAGTTGGTCACTGCCTTGACGCTGAGTACGGCGCCCCCACGGGCGTCACCGTCCAGCTTGGTCACAATCAGCCCCGTAATGCCCAGGGCTTTGTTGAAGGAATCGGCCACCGTAACGGCGTCCTGGCCGGTCATGGCATCCACCACCAGCAGGATTTCGTCCGGATGGACCGCGGCTTTCATGTCTTTCAGCTCATTCATCAGGGTCTCGTCCACATGGAGACGGCCGGCGGTATCGATGAGCACGGTATCGCACAGGAGGGCATTGGCCCGCTTCAGGGATTCTTTGGCGATTTCCACTGGAGAAACCTGGTCTCCCAGAGAGAACACCGGCATATCCAGCTGTTTGCCGATGACTTCCAGCTGGGTAATGGCGGCAGGACGGTACACGTCCCCGGCCACCATCAGCGGCTTCTTCCCGTTTTTCCGCAGGTAGTTGGCCAGCTTGCCCAGAGTGGTGGTCTTGCCGGCGCCCTGGAGCCCCACCAGCATGATTACCGTAGGCGGATTGGCCGCCTGGTTCAGCTTGCTCTGGGTGCCCCCCAGGAGCTCGATGAGCTCCTCATGGACGATTTTCACAATATATTGGCCTGGAGTGAGATTGGGGTCAACCTGCTGCCCCATGGCCCGCTCCTTGATCTTGGCGGTAAATTCTTTGACGACCTTGAAGTTCACATCCGCTTCCAGCAGGGCCAGCCGGACTTCCCGGAGGGTCTCTTTCAGATCCTGTTCGGAAACCGTCTTCTGTCCCCGGAGCTTCTGGATGGCTGCCGTCAGTTTGTCGGTTAGGATTTCAAAAGCCATAGTTACCTGCTTTCGTCAATGATGCTTTTCAGGATATCTTCCACCTTCCCCAAACGGGGATCGGTGCTGTCACTGATCCGGCAGGCTTCCAGGAGTTTTACCGCTCCCCGGAGCTTGAACTGCCGTTCCTGATCCTGGTGCAGCAGGTGAAGTCTGTTTTCGTACTTTTCCAGGGTCTGTTCCACACGCCGCAGCAGATCATAGACCGCCTGACGGCTGGTCTGGGTATTTTCCGCGATTTCTCCCAATGACAGGTCATCGTAGAAATACTCTTCCATGATTTTCTGCTGTTTCTCCGTGAGCAGCCCGCCGTAGATGGCATAGAGCTGACCGAACCGGATCCTTTTTTCAAAGCCTTCATCCTGCATGAATATCACCGGGTGCTATTGTACTATAAAGAGAAAAACCTGTCAAGGATTTTTCCTTGACAGGCAAAGTTTTTTTCTCAGAAGAGACTTTCCTGGTCCGGTCCCTTCTTTTTGGGGGCTTTCCGTTCCTCACCGGATTTGGCCGGCTGGGGCGTAAACAGGTCCCGGTCCCCGTAAAGGACTTTTTTCTGGACTTCCAGGTCCTCCTTTTCCCACCGGACTGCATGGCGGGTGTATTTTTTCAAAAGAGGGGACTGGGGATGGGTTTCCTTGTTCAGATTCACCAGATCATAGGCTTCGGTGATCATCCGGCCCAGGACGGAATTCACACCATTGGGACTGCTGTCCCGGACCAGGGCCTGGTATTCCTCATAAAGCTCCGGGTCCTGCTGGAGGAACAGGAACACCTGGTCCGTCAGCTGCCGGGTGAACCGGGACAGGAGCTTCTTCCCCAGTTTTTCCGTTTTCAGGTCGCTTGCCATGGCTGCCTCCCGTCACTGCTGCCGGGCCTGGATCAGGGCCTTCATCCGGCTGACAGCAGCGGTGATGTCAGGAGCTCCCAGGATAGCGCTGATCATGGCACAGCCGGCGGCACCCTGGTCCAGTACTTCCTCCATCCGGTCTTCCTGGATGCCTCCGATGCCTGCAACCGGGATCCGGACCGCCTGGACGATTTTTTCCAGCATTCCGGCAGGCAGCAGAGAGGCATCTTTTTTGCTCCCGGTGGGATACAGGGCCCCCACTCCCAGGTAATCGGCCCCCTGGGCCTGGGCTTCCAGGGCTTCCTCCAGATTGTGGGCGGAAATGCCGATGATGGCGTCCGGCCCCAGAGCCGCCCGGGCCTTCTGGATGGCCTCGTCTTCCTGGCCCAGATGGACACCGTCTGCTTCCAGGATTTTGGCCGCTTCCACATTGTCGTCCACCAGGAAGGGCACCTGGTACTTCCGGCACAGGGCCTTTACCTTTTTCCCTTCCGCCACCAGGTCTTCCAGGCCCAGATGCTTTTCCCGGAGCTGGAGCAGGGTCACCCCGGCCCGGAGGGCTTCCTCCACCGCTTCATAAAAATCCCTGCCCTGGAGACAGTTCCGGTCAGTGACCAGGTACAGGCTCAAATCAAATTTTTTCATGATGCATCACTCCCAGCCGGCATGCCGGTACAGATCCACGAAATGGTGGATGGGCCCGTGGCCCTTGCCCACCGCCAGACCGTTCTGGATGCCCAGGGCCACATAGGCCTTGGCCTTTTCCACGGCTTCCGGAAGTGGCTGACCGGCGGCCAGTTCCGCGGCCAGGGCAGAAGACAGGCTGCAGCCGGTGCCATGGGTATTGGGGTTGTCGAACCGCTGGCCCGGGAACCATTTTCCCTTCAGCCAGTCCCCTTCCCCGGGATACAGAAGGTAGTCATCGGCCGTATCCGCCAGATGGCCGCCTTTCAGCAGCACGGCCCTGGCCCCTTTCTGGCAGATCACCGCCGCAGCCTTTTCCATGTCATCCTGGCTGCGGATGGAAAGGCCGGACAATACTTCTCCTTCCTGCATGTTGGGAGTGATCAGGGTGGCCAGAGGCAGCAGTTTTTCCTGAAGGTCCTTCCGGGCCTCTTTTTCCAAGAGATAGCTGCCGGAAGTGGCCACCATCACCGGATCCACCACCAGCACTTTGGGAGCGTACTCCTCCATTTTCCGGGCAATGGCCCGGATCAAAGCGGAATTGGACACCATCCCTACCTTGACCCCGTCCACCCGGATATCCTGGAATACGGCATCGATCTGGGCTTCCACCACTTCCGGGTCGATGTTCTGGATGGCGGTGACCCCGGTGGTGTTCTGGGCAGTCACGGCAGTGATCACGCTCATGCCGTAGCAGCCATGAGCGGCAAAAGTCTTCAGGTCAGCCTGGATGCCGGCTCCGCCGGAAGAATCCGACCCGGCAATGGTCAACAGATGGAACATGTTTTCTCCTTCTTTCTGAAAAAGGCTGCCGCCTGAGCGACAGCCTTTTTCATCCAATCACTTCAGTTTCTTCACCATTTCCACCACATGGTCCACGGTGAAGCCGAATTCTTTGTAGACGGTCTTGCCGGGGGCGGAAGCGCCGAACCGGTCGATGCCCAGGACTCTGTCCTCGCTGCCGGTGTACCGGGCCCAGCCGGTGCGTACTCCGGCTTCCAGGGCGATGGCAGGCACATCCTTGGGCAGGACTTTCTTCTTGTAGGCACTGCTCTGCTGTTCGAACACATCCCAGCTGGGCATGGACACCACATTGACCCCAATGCCTTTTTCTTCCAGGGCTTTCTGGGCATCCAGAGCCAGATGGACTTCACTGCCGGTGGCAATGATCACAGCCTTCACCTTGTCTTTGGCGGAGGGGCTCAGCACATAGGCCCCTTTGGCCGCACCCTTGGCAATGGTCTTTTCATACCCATGGAGCACCGGCAGACCCTGACGGGTGAGCAGCAGGCAGGTGGGCTGCTTCCGGTTTTCGCAGGCGGCTTTCCAGGCCACAGCCGTTTCCAGGGCGTCCGCCGGGCGGAACACGGATACGTTGGGGATCAGCCGCAGGCTCATGGTCTGTTCGATGGGTTCATGGGTGGGCCCGTCTTCCCCTACGAACACGCTGTCATGGGTGTAGACGAACACGCTGCCGATGCCCATGAGAGCCGCCATCCGCACAGCCGGCCGCATGAAGTCGGCGAACACCAGGAAGGTGGCCCCGAAAGGCAGGATACCGCCATGGAGGCACAGACCGTTGACGATGCAGCCCATGGCATGTTCCCGGATGCCGAAGTGGATGTTCCGACCGGTCCGGTCTTCGGCGGAGAAGAAGCCTTTGCCCTTCATTTCCGTTTTGTTGGAGGGCCCCAGGTCAGCGCTGCCCCCGGTAAGAGCAGGAATCTTGTCAGCCAGCAGCTGGAGTACGGAACCGGAGGCGGCCCGGGTGGCCACACTGTCCGTATCCTTGAAGGCAGCCATCAGGTCTTTCACATCCAGATCCATTTTCCCGTCCAGCCGGTCAGCCAGTTCCTGTGCCAGTTCCGGATAAGCCCGGCCGTAGTCTTCCAGCAGTTTGTTCCAGTCTTCTTCGTTTTTCCGGCACTGGGGCAGTTTGTCCGCAAAATGTTTCTTCACGACTTCCGGCACCACAAAGGACTGGCTGCCGTCCCAGCCGGCGGCTTCCTTGGTCTTGGCCACGTTTTCCGCCCCCAGGGGTTCCCCGTGGGCACTGGCCATATCCTGCCGGGGGCTGCCGAAGCCGATATGGGTCTTCACGATGATCAGGGACGGTTTCCGGGTTTCCTTCTTGGCGGCTTCAATGGCTTTGGCCAAAGCTTCCACATCTTCAGAAGAAGCCACCCGCAGCACCTGCCAGCCATAGGCTTTGAACCGGGCTCCCACATCTTCCCGGAAGGCAATGTCCGTGCTGCCTTCGATGGTGATCTTGTTGTCATCATAGAGGAAGATCAGTTTTCCCAGACCCAGGGTACCGGCCAGAGAAGCGGCCTCAGAAGCCACCCCTTCCATCTGGTCCCCGTCGGAGGTGATGCCGTAGGTGTAATGGTCCACCACCTTGTAGCCTTCCTTGTTGTACCGGGCGGCCATCATTTCTTCCGCCATGGCCAGTCCCACTGCCATGGCAAAGCCGTGGCCCAGAGGACCGGTGGACACATCCACCCCGGGGGTCACACCGTATTCCGGATGGCCCGGAGTCTTGCTGCCCCACTGACGGAAGTTCTTCAGATCTTCCAGGGACAGATCATAGCCGGCCACATGGAGCATGGCATAGAGCAGGGCGCTGCCGTGGCCCGGGGACAGGACGAAACGGTCCCGGTCGAACCAGTTGGGGTTTTCAGGATTGTATTTCATGAACCGGTCCCAAATGGTGTACATCAGGGGCGCGGTTCCCAGAGGAAGGCCCGGGTGACCGGAATTGGCCGCCTGCACCTCATCGATGGACAAAAAACGCAGGGTGTTGATGCTTTCAGTATCAATATTTTGCATGAAAAAAATCCCTCCATAGCGGATGTAAAAAAGTGGTATACACAGTCATTCATTCTGATTATAGGCCATTTGAGGGGGTAACGCAAGGGGTGCTGCTGCATGGTATGTGTCAACAAGTTCTCGGTGAATCCTTCATCGCCGTATAGTTATTCAGAAATGGGGTCAAAAATTTTTTATCGTTGCTTTGAGGTCGACGACGTAGGGGTTTCGCCGCAGGCAAACCCGTCCCGGCCGCCCAGAGGGCAAAAACTTCTATACCCTACACCCGCGAGGGCTCTCCGCCGGGAGGGCAGACCCGTTCGTCCCTGTCGGGAGGCTCACAGCCTATCGCCTTGCCCTAACGGTCAAAGGCAGCGGCTACGGACCAGGAAGCCGGACCCTATCGCCCGCGTGCTCCACCCCAGGAGCGACAACACCCGATGTTGTCCCGCCGACTCCTCCTGGGCCTGCCCTCCCGGCTCCCGGAGAATCGATGTATACTCGTACAAAGTACCAGCAAGGCCGGAGACCAAGTCCGCCCTGCAGGGGCGGGGGACCGGGCTTGCCCGGTGGTGGGGGCATGAGGTCCTGAAAGGACCGAATACCTTGGCGGGGGTACGGTCACACTTTCCAGGGATACAACAACGGAAACTGCAAACCCTGAGGCCTTGCTCTTATCCGTACACTCCATTGTTGTCTGCCGGTCCTGCGAAGTATCGGCTGTCGCCGATGCCCCCACCACCATCCTTGCGGATGGTCCCCCGCCCCTCCCAGGGCGGACTTTGGGACCGTTCTTATCACCAGTTCAGTACTGCGGCCAAATATCCCATGGGACTGCTGCTGGGTCCGTAATTGGCAATGCAGCACTGGTGGACACCTACGTGAGGGACAAAGAGCGGTTTTTTCAGGGCTTCCCGCACAGCATTCCGGTACTCTTTCCGGTTTTTCAGCAACATACCGTACAAGTCCCCTGCCAGGGCCTGCTCCAGGTCTCCGTTCTTCAAACCACTGATCACCTTGACCATCGCCAGACCGCCGTCTTTGCTCCAGCGCCGGCCCTGCTTCTTCATCTGGCAGGTGTACGTCCGATGGTTGCTCTCACATGTTCCCAGACCTTTCTGGTACTCTTCCAGTCCTTCCCGCATTGCCAGGGACGTCAGGTATTCCCAGTTCCGCCCCAGGTAAGCCCGCAGTTTCCTGACGTTCTCTTCCTCGTCGGCGTTGCTGGTTTCTCTTTCCAGCATGTCCAGGCAGCAGCGGACGTCTTCCAGATTGTGTTTCCAAACCTTGTGATGCAGACGGTCCACCATGCCCCGCTTTCTGACCCACCCAAGCCGCTGACGGATTTTTTCGTTCACATGGTACTGATCCCGGAAATGCTCGTGACGCTGGCTGCCAGCCGCAAGCTCATCGAACACATCCTTTGTGTACCCGCTGCCTCCATCGCTGTTGCTCAAGACAATACATTGGGACAGGTCATAATGGTTGCCCAGGTAGGCCTCCAGCAGCTCCAGCACATGCTTCCGGTCAAAGCCGGCAAAAACGCGGAACCCTGTCAGGATCCGCCTCTTGCCAATCTGCTTTACCACAGTCGCCACCTGGAACCGGTGCATTTCAACACTGCCTTTCGGCTGTGCCTTCATCAGGACACCGTCGCCTTCAATGAACAGGTATTTCGGCTTTTCCAACGATTCCTCGCTGCAGAAAGCCGAATTGGCCTGGGCTTTTTCATGCTGGGCGTACTTGTCTCCCACCGTCCTGACTATCCTGCCTACTGTCTGATGGCTGATATCCAGCGGAGTCAGGGTATTCACTGCCTCAGTCGCAGCCCGATAGACGCTGCCGGCTGCCACTTTGGTTACTGAGTACAGGAGCAACGGAGAATACCGTTGATAAGGTGACAGACCCAGGATATTATCCAAAGGATAGAATGGCTTTCCGCCTTCGCGCCGGACCAGACGGCGGGAAAATGTGACCGTCCCGAACATGCAAAGCACAGTACGCCGGTCAATCCGCAGTACTTCCTGTTTTCCCGCATACTGCCTGGCCATCTCAGCATCGTAAGTCTCCAGAGCCTGGGCGAAAGCCCGGCACTGGAGCTCGATTCCCCGCCGCCAGATCTCTTTTTCCAAAGCCAGCCCGTTGGAACACCTCTTTATTAGGTTGATGAATTCTGATACAATGAAATCCATGGAAGACCTTCTCCTATCTATAGTGTTGGTGTAGAGACTTATACTATATGATGAAGGTCTTCCTTTTTGCAAGTTTATAAGGGTTTATTCATTTTACCGAGAACTATTTTACACTAAGGCTGCATGGACAGCAGCACTGTCAACGGTCATCTGTCAACCGCCCTTCTTCTCACTGTCTCAGCAGCAGCACGCTCCCCAGCACAATCAGGCTGCCGCCCACCCAGGAATACCCAGTCAGGACTTCGCCCCAGAGCAGAGCTCCCGCCAGGATATGGAACAGGATGCCGGTATACATGAGAAAGTTCACCATAGTAGGATGGATGTGGGTGCACCCCCAGGTGAGACACACCTGCCCCATCAGGGCGGACAGGGCCATTTCCAGGATCCATCCCCATTCGGCCCCTGTCGGCAGGGTCCACCGGTCCATACCCATGAGCACCAGTCCTCCCAGAGTGCTGTACAGTTGGAAATACAGCACCAGTTCCGTCTGGGTGTGGCCTCCCCGCTCCGTCATCTTCCCGATGCACACGTAAGCGCTGGCTGCAAAGAAGGCGGACAGGATTCCAAACAGGGCATAAAGGTTGAACGAGTGGAAATTCCACACCTGAAGGACGATGGCCGCTCCCAAGGCGATCACCCCCAGCCAGGGCACCGACCGCTTCTGGAGACTGCCCCGGAGGAAAATCGGGGACAGGAGACACATGAAAAAGGCAGAGAGCTGAGTGAGGATTTCCGCGTCCCCCAGTTTCAATCCATTGAGGCAGTAAAAAAAGAACAGCAGGCAGGCACATCCGAACAGGCCCCGGAGATGGAGCAGCCCCCGGTCCTTCCCGGAAAACACCGGCAGGGTTTCCATCCGGGCCATAAAGGGCAGGAACAGCATCCCCACCAGTCCCCGGAAGAAGGTGATTTCCCCGGTGCCCAGGTGGAGCAGTTTCTTGGCTCCCACATCCATGGTGGTAAAGAACACCGCCGCCAGGATGGAAGCCAAGATGCCCTTTTTTTCAGTAGTCAGTGTCACATCCATTCCTCCTTGTACAATCGATCCCTTTCAGTTTACACAAAAACCGGACCTCCGGCAATGGCCGGCAGGTCCGGTAAACGCATATTTTTACTTTTTGGCGGCTTCTGCCTTGGCTCTGGCTTCAGCAATGATCTTGTCCGCCATCTTGGGAGGCACGTCTTCGTAATGGTCAAACTTCATTTCGAAGGTCCCGGTCCCCTGGGTCAGGGCCCGGAGATCCACAGCGTAATCCAGGATTTCCGCATAGGGCACCTGGGCCTTTACCACAGCCCGGCCGTCTTCTGCAGACTGCATCCCCAGGATCCGTCCCCGTTTGCTGTTCAGGTCGGAAATAATGTCCCCGGTCATCCGTTCGTCACAATACACATCCAGGTTGTAATAGGGTTCCATCAGCACAGGCTTGGACTGTTCCGCCGCTTTCTGGAAGGCCATGTGGGAAGCCACTTTGAAGGCCATTTCCGAAGAGTCCACCGTATGATAGGACCCATCCAGCAGGGTGATCTTCAGATCCACCACCGGATATCCGGCCAGGATCCCGTGTTCCATGGATTCCTTCATGCCCTTTTCCACCGCCGGGATGTACTGCCGGGGCACGGCACCTCCGAAAATCTTGTCCACGAACTCAAAACCGCTTCCCGGAGGCAGAGGTTCCATTTTGATGACCACATGGCCGTACTGGCCGTGGCCCCCGGTCTGTTTCTTGTATTTGCCTTCCACTTCTGCAGAACCCCGGATGGTTTCCCGGTATTCCACCATGGGCGGTTTCAAAACGGCTTCCACCCCGAATTTCCGTTTCATCCGTTCCATCAGGATGTCCAGATGCTGGTCTCCCATGCCGCTGATCAGAGTTTCCTTGGTCACCGGGTTCCGGCTGACGATAAAGGTAGGATCTTCGTCCATGAGCTTGTTCAGAGCCGCCGCAATTTTGTCCTCGTCCCCTTTCTTTTTGGGAGCGATGGCCCGGCTGTACATGGGCAGAGGGTATTCAATGGGTGCAAACTGCACCGGTGCCTCCTTGGCACTCAGGGTATCCCCGGTCATGGTGAACTGGAGACGGGAGATCACCCCGATATCCCCGGCGGTAATGGCCTTCATGGGGATCTGGTTCTTGCCCCGGAGGGTACAGATGGCCCCCACCTTTTCCATTTCATCCCGGCTGGCGTTATACACAGTGCTGTCGGCGTTGATAACCCCGGAGAACACCCGGATGAAGCTCATCCGTCCCACAAAGGGATCGGAGGTGGTCTTGAACACCAGAGCGGCCAGCGGTGCGTTGGAATCCCGCCGTTCCACTTCTCCGGTTTTCAGGTTGGTTACATGGTATTCGTTCAGGATGGCCGGGAAGGTATAGTCCACAATGGCGGACAGGGTCCGGCCCAGGCCGATGTTCTTGAAGGCGGAGCCGCAGAGCACCGGGAAGATGATTCCCTGCCGGATGCCCTTCACCAGACAGCTCATCACTTCTTCATCGGAAATGGTTTCCCCTTCCAGATACCGTTCCATGATTTCGTCATCGGCTTCGACCGCCGCTTCCACCATTTTGTCATGGGCATCCTGGACCCATTCCTTCAGATCAGCAGGGACCTCGATTTCGTCGGCCCCGTTGCCGTTGCCCCGGTAGGCCTTCTGGTTGAACACGTCGATGACCCCGCAGAAATCCGCTTCCTTGCCCAAAGGCAGTTCCAGAGGCAGGATCCGTTTCCCGATCTTGGCCCGGAGATTGTCCAGGATATTGTCGTAATCAGCGTTTTCCCGATCCATTTTGTTCACGAAGATCAGCCGGGGCAGACCTGCTTCTTCCGCCAGCTTCCAGCACTGTTCCGTCCCGATCTGGACCCCGCTGGTGGCGCTGACCACGATCAGCACGCTGTCCACCGCCCGGAAGGCCCCTTTCACTTCCGCCACGAAATCCGCAAACCCCGGGGTATCGATGAAGTTGATCTTCACATCCCGCCATTCCACCGGTGCCAGGGTGGCGCTGACAGAAACCCCTCTTTTGATTTCTTCCGGTTCAAAGTCCGTAGTGGTCTGGCCGTCTTCCACCTTGCACATCCGGCTGATGGCCCCGCTGCGGTAGAGCAGAGCTTCCGTCAGGGAAGTGGTGCCTGCGCCTCCATGACCTACGATTGCCACGTTTCTGATTTTATCACCTGTATACTCTTTCACTGTACAGCCCCCTTTGTTCCGTATGGTGCAGGAGGTACCGCTGCCGAAACAGGGTCCTCAACAAGTCTGATGGTACTCTTTTTCGGGGAAAGACAGCCTTTTTCCTGCTTTTTACAGAAAACTTTTGAAATTCTCCCAAAAGAAAAAGGAATGTGTAACGATAGATACACATTCCTTCTGCAGCTCTTTCTCAGGCCCGACGTTTCCGGTACCGGCTGTACAGCAGCGTTCCGTAGACCAGGAGCACCAGAGTCACCAGGATGGCCAGCCGGTCCATATGCTGGCGGAAATGGACGATGTCGTGGCCCACCACCACTTCCAGGGCCGTGGAGGGCAGTTTCCCGATAAAGGTGGCAATCACATAGTCCCGGAACTTCATCCGGCTGATGGCTCCCAAGCAGGTGAGGATCCCGGAAGGGAAATAGGGCAGGGTCCGTGCCAGTGCCATGGCCACCAGGCCGTTTTCACTGCTCATCTCGTCCAGTTTCTGGAGATTGTTGCTTTTGGCAATGACGGTTTCCGCTGTGGACCGGAGGAAATACCGCATAATGAGGAAACTGAGAATCACCCCCACGCTTTCCGCGGACCAGGATACCAGGATCCCCACCGGCAGCCCGAACACCACCCCATTGGCCGTAGACAGGAAAATGGAGGGAAGACAGCCGGCGGCGTTGATGAACACATCCAGCAGGAAACTGATGACTACGGCCCAGGGGCCGAAGGAGCGGAGAAAGTCCACGGTTTCCTGGATGTTCCCACCCCGGGCCAGGTGGACGATCTGGTGATAGAATCCGGGGTCCAGAAAATGGATCAGGACCAGGACCCCCAACAGCCCGGCAAAAGCCAGAAGTTTGAAAGTCCGTTCCGAACAGCGGTCTTGGGCAGGATATTGCGGTTGTGATTGTACAGGTGCTTCCATGATACGGCTCCTTATGACAAAATCAATGAAAGGTCAATAGTGGATTTTATTTATTATAGCCGGAACTTGTTACAGAAATGAAAACTGCATGTAAAGAAAGGTGAAAGAAGGGGGCCGCTGACAGCGAGGGGAGCTGCACGCAGCGTGCAGCTCCACCTTATGCATTGAATATCCTCTCGAACCGTCCGTCGAACTGGGTGGTGGCAGCGGCGCGGATCACTTCCTGGGCCGTGTCCGGGTCTCCCATGGCCCACTGGGCCGCTTTCCGGGCTTCCACCAGGGTATCCGTATCCCGGAGGATGTCCGCTATGTACAGGTCGCTGAGGCCGTGCTGGCGCAGGCCGAAGAACTGGCCGGCCCCCCGGAGTTCCAGATCCTTTTCCGCCAGCAGGAACCCGTCGCTGCAGCTGCGCATGATCTGGAGCCGTTCCAGGGTCACCGGATTGGTGGAAGCGGTAAGCAGCACGCAGTAGGACTGGGCGCTGCCCCGTCCTACCCGGCCCCGGAGCTGGTGCATCTGGGCCAGGCCGAACCGGTCCGCTCCCTCGATGACCATCAGTGTGGCATTGGGCACGTTCACCCCCACTTCCACCACCGTAGTGGTGATCAGCACCTTGGTTTCGTTCCGGGCGAAACTTTCCATCACCGCATCCTTTTCTTCCGGCTTCAGACGGCCGTGGAGGAGCCCGCAGGGGATCCCCTTCAGATAGGTGGAAGTCAGTTCCTCGTAGAGTTCTTCCGCCGCCTTGGCGTCCACCCCTTCGCTTTCCTCGATCAGGGGGCACACCACATAGGCCTGGTGGCCTTCCTGGATCTGATGGACCATCCCCTGGTACACTGCCGGCCGTTTGTCCTCGGTGTAGCACAGGGTCCGGACCGGTTTCCGTCCCGGGGGCATTCCTTTCATCAGGGACACGTCCAGGTCCCCGTACACGGTGAGAGCCAGAGTCCGGGGAATCGGGGTGGCGGTCATCACCAGCACATGGGGCGCATACTGGCTCTTGGCCTGGAGTTTGGCCCGCTGGGCCACCCCGAACCGGTGCTGTTCGTCCGTAATGGCCAGGGCCAGGGAATGGAACACCACCTTGTCCTGGATCAGGGCGTAGGTCCCCACCACTGCCTGGATGGAGCCGTCTGCCAGGCCTTCCAGCACCTGACGGCGTTTTTTGGCAGTCAGGCCTCCGGTCAAAAGGGCCGTCCGGATTCCGGCCGGTTCCAGCACCTTCTGCATTTCCTGGTAATGCTGTTCCGCCAGGATCTCTGTAGGAGCCATGAGACAGCCTTGGTAGCCGTTTTCCACTGCTTTGGCCAGGGCCAGAAGGGCCAGGGCCGTCTTCCCGGAGCCTACATCCCCCTGGACCAGCCGGTTCATGGGTTCCGGGCTCTGCATGTCGTCGTCGATTTCCTGCCAGGCTTTTTTCTGGCTGTCGGTAAGCGCAAAGCCCAGACCTTCCCGTACCTTCTGCACCAGCTCTCCGGACCGGGCCATCTTGATGCCCCGGCTGTCCTTCTTGATTTCCACCCGGTGATGGAGCAGCCCGCACTGGAGAAAGAACAGCTCTTCAAAAATCAGCCGCTGCCGGGCCTTTTCCAGCAGTTCCGGACTTTTGGGAAAGTGAATGTTCTCCAGGGCTTCCAGCCGGGGCAGGAAATGCTTGGCCTGGAGGATCTTTTCCGGCAGGCACTCCGGCAGTTCCTTCCGGGCCAGGGCCAGAGCCTGGCGCACCGCCCCCCGGACCTGGTTCTGGGTCAGGCTGCCGGTCAGGGCATAAGTGGGCAGGATGCCGGGGGCCTCCGCCTTTTCATCCTTTACATGGGACAGACTGGCGCTGGTGACACTTTTGGCGGTGCGGCCCAGGTTCACCTTGCCGATGACCAGCACCTCATCTCCGGTATGGTACACCCGGGTCATGTAGGTCTGTGCCCCGAACAGGACGATTTCCGCAAAGCCCGTGCCGTCCCCCAGGGTAATGGTGGCGTATTTCATGTTCCGGGCACTCCGCCGGTTGTTCAGCCGGACGATGGTCCCCCGGAACAGCTGCATTTCCCCACCGGTGGTCAGTTCTCCGATGGTCCGGATGTGGGAATAATCCAGATAGCAGCCCTGCCGGGGAAAATGATTCAGCAGGTCGCCGATGGTCTCTACGTTGATATTTGCGAATTCCAGGGCCTTTTTGGGCCCGATGCCTTTGAGTTTGCTTACAGGTTCCTGCCACCACATGGTCATTTTCTCCTTTTCTCATGGTTTTCTACTTGCAATTATAATCCAATTTGTGTTAAAATAGCTACATTGAGTTTTAAAAATAAAGCATTGCCTTATAACTTGAAGGAGGTGGGACCATGGCATGCATCTGTGAAATCTGCAACAAAGGTGAGCTGTCCGGCAACAACGTCAGCCATTCCAATAGACATGTAAAACGTTCTTGGAAACCTAACGTTCAAAAGGTTAAAGCGGTGGTAGACGGTGAAGTGAAGAGCATCAACGTGTGCACTCGCTGCTTACGTTCCGGCAAGGTAACCCGCGCCATCTAAGCTATAGGTTACAACATAAAAAAGCTGACTGCTTCGGCAGCCAGCTTTTTTGTTTCTCTCTACAGCTTCGCCCCGCAGAAGGGGCAAAAGGCCACGTTTTTGGGCAGCGCTGCATGACACTGGGGACAAATCCGCTGATCCAGGTAAGCCTGGGCCTTTTCCTCGAACAGGGCCACAAATTTATCCGTTTCCCGGTTCTGGGGCTTCAGGCTGTACACTTCCATGCGTTTTTTGTGGATGTCCACGATTACATTGCAGCCCTGTTCCAAAGGCTGTACGGCAAAAACGATTTCCTTCCGTTTGGGTTTCCCGAACAGGAAGGATTTTTCTTCCGACACCAGGGAGCCGTTCAGCAGCATCCCGGCATCATCCTGTTTTTCGATTTCCACTTCCATTTCCCGGCATACCTGAAGCCCCAGTTCCCAGGCCACTGCCGGTGCCAGGTTGTAGACCTGTTCCACAAAACTTCCGCCGCTGCCGTTTACTTTCATGGTTCCTTCCCCCTCAGTTCAGGGTAATGGTCAGGACAATGTCCTTACCGGCCGCCACCGGTCCTGACTGTGCCTTTTCCATCTTCCCCACCTTATCCCCATTGGTGATCACCATGGGGGTAGTCAGATTGCAGCCGCAGCTTCCCAGTTTCTCCCGGTCGAATTCGATCAGAGGCTGGCCGGCCTTTACCTTGTCCCCGGTTTTAACCAGGGCCTTGAAGCCCGCCCCATTCTGGGCCACCGTATTGAGTCCCACATGGAGCAGGATTTCCAGTCCGTGGCCTTCCGTGAGGGCAATGGCATGGGCCGTATCCGGCACATAGGAAATGGTTCCGTCACAGGGGGCTGCCAGCCGTCCTTCTTCCGGCCGTACCGCCACCCCGTCTCCCAGCATTTTCTGGGCAAAAGCCTTGTCCGGCACCTGATCCAGGGACACCAGTTCCCCGGTCAAAGGAGCCAGCAAGGTCACTTTCGTCTTTCTGAAAAACAATCCCATAGTATGATCTCCTTGTTTCCTGTGTGTACCATATTATTGTAACATGAAAAAAGGGGTGCTGCACAGCAGCACCCTTTTTTCTTATTTCAAGCAGGCTTTCCGGGACAGGTTCAGCCGTCCTTTGGAGTCGATTTCCACCAGCTTCACGACGATTTCGTCGCCTACGCTGACTACATCTTCCACTTTTTCCACCCGTTCCTTGGCCAGCTGGGAAATGTGCACCAGCCCTTCCCGGCCGGGCATGAATTCCACAAAGGCCCCGAAGTTCATGATCCGGGTGACTTTGCCGGTGTACACCTTGCCCACTTCCGGTTCTGCCGTGATGTCCTGGATGGTCTTGATGGCCGCATCGGCGGATGCGCTGTCGGCGGCGGCAATGTACACGGTACCGTCATCGTTGATGTCGATCTGGGCACCGGTATCTTCCACGATCTTCTTGATCACCTTGCCCCCAGGTCCGATGATGTCTTTGATCTTCTCCGGGTTCACCTTAATGGTGGTGATCTTGGGTGCGTATTTCTTCAGCTGCTTCCGGGGTTCGGAGATGCATTCCAGCATCTTGCCCAGGATGAAGGCACGGCCTTTCTTGGCCTGGGCCAGGGCCGCCTGGAGGATGTCTTTGGTCAGGCCGTCCACCTTGATGTCCATCTGGATGGCGGTGATACCCTTGGAGGTACCAGCTACCTTGAAGTCCATATCCCCGTTGGCGTCTTCCAGGCCCTGGATATCGGTAAGGATGGTGAAGTTTTCTCCTTCCTTCACCAGGCCCATGGCCACCCCGGATACCGGAGCTTTAATGGGCACGCCGGCATCCATCAGGGACAGGGTGCTGGCACAGGTGCTGGCCATGGAGGAAGAACCGTTGGATTCCAGCACTTCAGAAACCAGCCGGATGGTATAGGGGAATTCCTCTTCCGAAGGAATCACCGGCAGGAGAGCCCGTTCCGCCAGCGCCCCGTGACCGATTTCCCGACGGCCCGGGCTGCGCAGAGGTTTGGTTTCGCCCACACTGTAAGGCGGGAAGTTGTAATGGTGGATGTACCGTTTCTGGATGTCCCCGGCCAGGGTTTCCAGGTTCTGGGCTTCCCGGAGCGGAGCCAGGGCCAGGCAGTTGAGCACCTGGGTCTGTCCCCGGGTGAACAGGCTGCAGCCGTGAGGACGGGCCAGGAGCCCCACTTCACAGCTGATGGGACGGACTTCATCCAGGGCACGGCCGTCCGGACGGATCTTGTCCACGGTGATGATGTGCCGGAACACCCGTTTCACCAGTTTGGCCACCACATGGGCAATATCGATTTCATTGTCCGGATACAGTTCCGTAAAGTGGGCCAGGATTTCCTCCTTGGCTTCGCTGACCATTTTGTCCCGGTGCAGCTTGTCCGGATCCATCAGGGCATCGTGGATCTTGGGTTCCCCATAGGCTTCGATTTCCTGGGCCAGTTCTGCGGGGGGAGTGTAGACTTCGAAGTCCATTTTGGGCTTGCCCACTTCGGCCTGGATCTTTTCCTGGAATTCCACCAGTTTCTTGATTTCGCCGTGCGCAAACCAGATGGCATCCAGCATCACTTCTTCAGAAACTTCCTTGGCGCCGGCTTCCACCATCAGGATGGCGTCTTTGGTACCGGCCACTGCCAGGTTCAGTTCGCTGACCTTGGCCTGTTCCACAGTGGGTTCCACAATGAACTGGCCATCGATGAGGCCTACCCGGACCCCGGCGATGGGGCCTTCAAAGGGGATATCAGAAATGGACAGGGCACAGGAAGCGCCGATCATGGCCGGAATGTCCGGGGCATTGTCCGGATCCACGGAAACTGCCGTGCACACGATCTGTACATCGTTGTGGTAGCCGTCCGGGAACATAGGCCGAATGGGCCGGTCGATGAGCCGGGACGTGAGGATGGCCGTTTCTGCCGGCCGCCCTTCTCTCCGCAGGAACCCGCCGGGGATCTTGCCCACTGCGTACATCTTTTCTTCGAAATCCACTGTCAGCGGGAAGAAATCCACCCCTTCCCTGGGGGTATCGGTACCCGTCACAGCCACCACTACAGCCGTTTCGCCGTAGCGGACCAGAACAGCGCCATTGGCCTGTTTGGCAATCTTCCCCGTTTCAATGGTAAGGGTCCGACCTCCAAAATCCGTGCTAAAACTATGCATCCTCTGCATCCTCCTTATGTTTCACTCTTGACATTATGGGTAGATTATACTACACCAGCGGGGAAAAAGCTATAAAAAAGAGGGCTTTGCCCTCTTTTGTCAATTGTCAACAGTCAATTGTCAATGGCTAAATGATAAAATTTGCCAAAGCAAATTTTTGAATATGGTATACCAACCTTTTCAAAGAATACTTGTTTCCTCATCAAATATCCTATGGATTGCCAAATAAAAAAGAACCCGTCCAACAAGGCGGGTTCTTTTCTCTGGCAATTGACCATTGACAGGGCCATTGTGCTGCGAAACAGCACCTTATTTATTCTCTTCCTTCTCCAAAGCATCCTTCAGGGTATGCCAGGCCAGGACGGCGCATTTTACCCGGGCGGGCATGTTGGAGATATTTTTCAGGGCGATGGCGTCGTCCAGTTCTTCCAGTTTCCCGTCATCGGTTTCTTCCCGCTTGATCATGGCCAGGAACAGATCCACCAGACGGAGGGCTTCCTTGACGGATTTCCCCCGGATCAGGTCGATCATGATATCCGTGGAGGCCTGGCTGATGGCGCAGCCGTGGCCGGTGTAGGCGGCATCTTTGATGATCCCGTCCTGGATATCCGCCTGGAGGGTAATGTCATCCCCGCAGCTGGGGTTGTGGCCGTGTTCCTGGAGATTGTGGGGATCCAGCTCATGTTTGTTGGCCTGGTCCTGGTTGTGCTCCAGAATAATGTCAGAGTACAGTTGGTTCATGTCTTCCATTATCATTCACCTGTTTCCATCAATCTTTGAAGCCCATGACTTTCCGGACTTCCGGCAGTTTGGACAGGAAGTAATCCACTTCTTCCAGGGTATTGTAGATATAGAAGCTGACCCGGTTGGAAGCTTCCACATGGAGATGAGCTCCCAGAGGCTGGGCACAGTGGTGGCCGCTGCGGATGGCAATGCCGAAGCTGTCCAGGATGGTAGCCGCATCGTGGGGATGGACCCCGTCGATGGTGAAGGAGATCACCCCTGTCTTTTCCTTGGGATTGGTGCTGCCGATAATGTGGATGTGGGGCATTTTCAGCATCCCTGCCAGGCACCGGTCGGTCAGCTCCCGTTCGTGTTCTTCCACCTTATCCATGCCGATGTCATCCAGGTAGTCGATGGCCGCATGGAGGGCCACGGCTCCTTCCACGTTCTGGGACCCGGCTTCGAACTTGTAGGGCAGTTCATTGAAGCTGGTGGTCTGTTCCTGGACGTATTCGATCATGTCCCCACCCAGCAGGAAAGGTTCCATTTCTTCCAGCAGAGCCTTTTTCCCGTACACCACACCGGTGCCGGTGGAACCCAGCATCTTGTGGCCGGAGAATACATAAAAGTCGCAGTCCAGATCCTGGACATCGGTCTTCATGTGAGGAGTGGACTGAGCCCCGTCCACAATGGCAATGGCCCCCACTTTGTGGGCCCGTTCCACCACTTCCTTCACCGGCCGCACCATGCCCAGCACGTTGCTCACCGCAGCAAAGGAAACAATCTTGGTCCGTTCATCGATCTTGGCCAGATCCTCTTCCGTAAAGTGCCCGGTTTCATCCAGGTACATGTAAACCAGTTCCGCTCCGGTCTTCCGGCAGGCTCTCTGCCAGGGCACCAGGTTGGAATGGTGTTCGGAAATGGGGATCACCACTTTATCCCCCGGTTTCAGATGGGTTTCCCCGTAGCTCCGGGCAATCAGGTTCAGCCCTTCGGTGGAGTTCCGCACAAAGATCACTTCTTCGAAGTGCTTGGCGTTGATGAACTTCCGGACTGCTTCCCGGGCCTGATCATACAGTTCCCCGGCTTCGATGGACAGCACATGGGCCCCCCGGTGAGGGTTCCCGTTGTGATGTTCCAGCAGATCCACCATGGCGTGGATCACCTGATAGGGCTTCTGGGTGGTGGCTGCATTGTCCAGGTACACCAGAGGATGTCCATTGTGGACTTTAGTCAAGATGGGGAAATCTCTGCGTACATTTATCATGGCAATTTCCTTTCTGGTGGCAGAACTGCATCTTCGTCCGTACAGCCTGGAGCGCCTTGTTTTCCAGTGTTTCATCTCCCAGCTGGTCGATGACAGGACGGATGTTGCTTTCCACGATGATCAGCTGGGCCCCGGCTTCATTGAAGCCCCGGCTCATGAGATAGAACAGCATGTCCTGGTCGATCTGGCCGGAACTGGAAGCATGGTTGCCCACCACATCGTCCTCCTTGCACAACAGCAGAGGCACGGAAATGGAGTGGACGCCTTTGTTCAGCAGCAGGCACACGTCAGATTCGTTGCCCACCGCCTTCTTGCCGCCCCGGAGGAAGTCGATGGTCCCCCGGAAATATTTCCTGCTGGTGCCCATAAGGGCCCCGGTGGTCAGGATATCCGTATCGGTCTTGCAGCCCTTGTTGGGCACCCAGTAGGAGTAGTCGAACAGCTGATCATCGCTGCCCAGATACATGGAAGCGCTCTTGAACCGGGCTTCATCATGATCCAGGTCCGTGCGGACATACACCAGGTTCTGATGGCCCCCCACTTCGGCGCTGACGAACTTCACCTGGGATTCTTTCCCTTCCCGGGTCAGCCGCTGGTCGATGTGCCGGACCTTCTCCCCATGGATTTGGACCTTGCTGATGGTAACCTGGGCGCCGTCTCCGGCTTCCACAAACTGGAGCAGGTTCACCAGCCCGTTTTCTCCGTCACCGTCAAACAGTTCATACACATGGAGACGGCTGTTCTTCCCGGCCTGGATCTTCAGCTGGCCCACCAGGCGGGGCACATCCTCGGTGACTGTGTAGGTGACCCATACAGAGGCTTCTTCCCCATCGGCCACCGTAACGCTGCAGTTCACATTGCCGCCTTTTTGGGCTTCTGCCAGGGCTTCCCGGCTGGCTCCCTGGAAATCTCCCAGATCCGGCAGCCGGTTTCCCTCATAGGTTTCCACCTGGACGTTCCCTTCCTGGCGCACCGCCAGTTCCACCGGTTTCAGGTCCTGGGCCGCCAGGGGATCCAGTTCCAGATGGTTCACTTTCATCCACCGGAAGGTGGGACGCGGAAGTTCATTGAATTGTTCTTTGGTCATAATCTCCGCCTCCCTTTTACATGGAACCTTTCAGTTCCAGATTGATCAGATTGTTCATTTCTACAGCATATTCCAGAGGCAGGGCCTTGGAAACAGGGTCCACAAAGCCCCGTACCAGCATGGCCCGGGCTTCGTCCTCACTAAGGCCCCGGCTCATCAGGTAGAAGATGGCTTCGTCAGAGATCCGGCCGATCTTGGCTTCATGGCCCAGGTCCACATTGTCGTTCTTGATCACAATGGCCGGAATGGTATCGGACTGGGACTGTTCATCCAGCATCAGGGATTCGCAGCTTACGTTGGATTTGGACCCTTCGGCACATTCGTTGATCACCACGCTGCCCCGGTAGATGCACACCCCGCCGTCCTTGGAAATGGACTTGGAGTTAATGTTGCTGGTGGTGTGGGGAGCATTGTGGACCACCTTGGACCCGGTGTCCAGGTACTGACCCTTGCCGGCAAAGGTGACCCCGGTGAATTCACAGTGGGCCCCTTCCCCGTTGAGGATGCTCATGGGGTACAGGCAGGAGGTGTGGGACCCGAAGGACCCGGTGACCCAGTTGATGGTACCGTTTTTCCCTACAATGGCCCGTTTGGTGTTCATGTTGTACATGTTCTTGGACCAGTTTTCAATGGTGGAATAGGTCAGGGTGGCGTCATCCCCGATGAACAGTTCCACCGCCCCGGCGTGGAGGTTGGCCACGTTGTACTTGGGGGCGGAGCAGCCTTCGATGAAATGGACCTTGGCGCCCTTTTCCACAATGATCATGGTATGTTCGAACTGACCGGCTCCCGGTGCGTTCAGCCGGAAATAGCTCTGGAGGGGAATGGACACGTCCACCCCTTCCGGCACGTACACAAAGGATCCGCCGGACCATACTGCCCCGTGGAGGGCGGCGAACTTGTGGTCCGTGGGAGGAATCAGCTTCATGAAATGCTTCCGGACAATGTCTTCATATTTTTTCACAGCCGTATCGAAGTCGGTGTAGATGACACCCTGCTTTACCAGTTCGTCCTGGATGCTGTGGTACACCACTTCGGAGTCATACTGGGCTCCCACCCCGGCCAGGGAGGTCTTTTCCGCTTCCGGGATTCCCAGACGGTCAAAGGTGTCCTTGATGTCTTCCGGCAGATCGTTCCAGTTGGCACTCATCCGGGCATTGGGGCGTACGTAAGTGACGATGTTGGCCATATCCAGGCCGCTGATGTCCGGACCCCATTCCGGGTAGGGGATCTGATAGTACAGATCCAGGGATTTCAGACGGGCATCCAGCATCCACTTGGGTTCATTCTTCTTGGAAGAAATCTCCCGGACCACATCAGGAGTCAGGCCGGCTTCCGTCTTGTATTCGTGGTTGGAGTCCTTCTTGAAATCATACATATTGCTGAAATCCGTCAGGGCGTCAATGGTCTTCCGTTCCTTCTGGAGTTTCTGTTCGTCAGCCGCGGTTTCCCGGACCAGCGTATCTTTTTTCTCTTCCGTCATTCTGCTCACCCGCCTGTTATTTCTTGTAAGCGTCGTAGCCGTTGGCTTCGATTTCCCCGATCAGGGAAGCATCGCCGGTCTTGACGATCCGGCCGTTGATCAGCACATGGACCACATCCGAATGGAGCTTCTGGAGGATTTCGCTGTGGTGGGTGATGATCAACAGGGAGTTGTTTTCGTCATGATACTTGTTTACAGCCTGGGAAACGATCCGTACCGCATCCACGTCCAGACCGGAGTCGATTTCATCCAGCAGGGTCAGTTTCGGTTCCAGCATGCACATCTGGAGAATTTCATTTTTCTTCCGTTCCCCGCCGGAAAAGCCGTCATTCACATACCGTTCCGCATAGCTCCGGTCCATGGACAGAGCGTCCATTTCCTGATGGAGTTTTTTCCGGAAGGGCATGATCCGCTGTTTTTCCCCGGAAATGGTGCCCTTGGCATTGCGGATGAAGTTTTCCACAGTGATCCCCTGGACGGAGATGGGAGCCTGGAAGGCCATGAAGATCCCGGCCTTGGCTCTTTCATTCACCGGTTCGTGGGTGATTTCCTTGCCTTCAAAATAAATGTGGCCTTCGGTCACAACGTATTTGGGGTTGCCCATAATGGTGTTGAACAGGGTGGATTTGCCGGCACCGTTGGAGCCCATGATCACATGAGTTTCGCCTTTGTTGATGACCAGATCCAGGCCTTTCAGGATTTCCTTACCTTCAACGGCAACTTTCAATCCTTCCACGCGTAATAATTCACTCATACTAACCTCTCCTACCCACAGGCCCTTCAACGCCTGTGTACTGAATTTGTATCTTGCTGTATCTTACCGCTCCGGATCCCTGCCCTGCGCATGGGAACGGGTCCGGGGGAAATAAGAATAGGGATCGGATTTCCGGTTCTACTGTAATCAAAAAATATTCACCTGAAATCCTTTCCCTATTATAAATGATTTTCTCCAGTTCCACAATATATCATAGTGCAAACAGGGGAATTTTTTTGTGATTTTTGAAAAGGTTTTTGTTACGGGTGAAACAGAAAAAGGGGGTGTGAGAAAAAATCCACACCCCCGGTCGCAGGTCGCGACCCGCGACCAAAAGGGGATGTTGCATGTTCTGTGCAACACCCCAGGTCTCATGAGCCGCATAGCGGCTCGGTCTCGAGTCTCTAGTCTCGAGCCGAATGAAAAATTTGCAGGCAAATTTTTGAACGTATTAAATCTGACCCGTTCTCGATGAGATATCCGTTTCTATATCCAGTACGACCCTGGTTCTGTACCTTCAAAAGAACCTGGCTGAAGGACAGGTTCTATCCAATGGCCCGAGACTCACAACTGGAGACCCGAGACCTCAAAAAGGGGCTGTTGCATATGCAACAGCCCCTTTTGCTTACCCCAGAATCAGATACAAAATATACACATTGATCATAGCGGCAATACCGGTTACCAGGGTTCCCATGGTCTGGGCCCGGTAGCCGTCCTGGACCTCCATGTCCCCGAAGTTGGTGACCACCCAGAAATAGGAGTCATTGGCATGGGACACGGTCATGGCACCGGCGCCGATGGCGATAACCGTCATGGCGGCCATCATGGGTGTACCCAGTCCCAGGGTCCCCATCAAGGGCGCCATGATCCCGGCGGTGGTGGTAATGGCCACCGTGGAAGAGCCCTGGGCCGTCTTCAGGATGGCGGACAGCAGGAAGGGGAAGAAAATCCCCAGGTTGGCCAGAGTGTTGGAATTGGCTTTAATGAAAGCCACCATGCTGGTGGAGGCAATGACCTTGCCCAACACCCCGCCGGCGGCGGTGATGAACAGGATGGGTCCCACCACTTTCAGGGTATCATTGGTAATATCGTAGAAAGCCTTCATTTTGTCCGGAATGGTGCTCTGCATCAGCACCAGGATCCCCAGGAGCACACCCACGCTGATGGCGATGATGGGAGTCCCCAGGAAGGTGATTACGTCCGTTTTGGTGCCGGCCATGGCCATGGCACTGGACAGTCCCATGAGGATGATGGGGACCACAATGGGAGCAAAGCTCATGAACGCACTGGGCAGCTGGCCATAGCTTTTAATCAGGTCTTCATAGGTCTGCTGGGTTTCAGCCGGGTCAGCGCTTTCTGCCCGTTCTTCCTTGGACTTCACTTTTGTACCGATATAGTTGGCATAGAAATAGGCGGCAATCATGGGCAGGATGGAAGACGCAGTGCCCAGACCGATGATCAGGATCAGGTTGGGTTCCAGGCCCATCCCTTCATAAATGGTGTTGGCAGCGGCAATGGGCCCCGGTGTAGGAGGAATGAAGCAGTGAGAAATATACAGCCCCATGGACATGGCTACAGCCGTGGCAACGGCAGAACAATGGGTCCGGCGCACCAGAGCCTTCCGGATGGGGTTCAGGATGACGAACCCGCTGTCACAGAACACGGGAATGGATACGATCCACCCCATGATCAGTACGGCCAGACTGGTATTGTTCTTCCCTACCAGACGGACCACACAGTCGGCCATTTTCAGGGCCGCCCCTGTTTTTTCCAGAATGGTGCCGATCAGGGCCCCCATAATGATCACAATGCCGATGCTGGTAAAGGTACCGGCGAATCCGGCACTGACCACATCAGCAATCCCCAGCACTTTCCCATGCTTCACCAGAGGAATCCCGCCGATCAGGCCGAAGATCACGGAAACTCCCAGGATTGCCAGGAAAGGATGGATGCGGAATTTGGAAATGGCTATGATCATAACGATAATGGCAATGACAAAAGCAAAAATCAACGGTAAGCCTGTCAATTTCCTCACATCCCCTCAAAGTATTTTGAATATTTCGGCCTCTCGCCTTATAGTATACGCTGTTCGCTAAAAATGTAAACGGTATTTTTTCTAATGGCCACTCTCTTTTCTTCTTTTATCTGTTCCCTTTTCTGCCCAGAAAGGGTATGATAAAAGAAAAAGCCCAGGGAGGATGTGCCATGACCAAAGGGATCAACCAGAAACTGAAAATGCTCTATCTGGAGGAAATCTTCGAAAAGGAAACTGACGACGACCACAGTCTCACCCTCCAGGAAATCACGGAAAAGCTCCATGAAAAAGGCGTCAACGCAGACCGGAAAACCCTGTATACGGATTTTGAAGAACTGCGGAATTACGGCCTGGACATCATCTGTTCCAACGACGGACGGAACTGCGCCTATCATCTGGGGAACCGGCGGTTCCAGATCCCCGAGCTGAAGCTGCTGGTGGATTCCGTCCAGGCGGCCCGGTTCCTGTCCGACGAAAAGTCCCACAAGCTCATCGGCAAGCTGGAAGGGCTGGCCAGCCGGGAACAGGGGAAAAGTCTCCAGTGCCAAGTGGTGATCGCCGGACGGGTCAAGACCCCCAACGAGACTGTTTACCTGACTGTGGACCGGCTCAACCAGGCCATCAATGCCAATGTCCAGGTCCGGTTCCACTACAACCGGTGGAATGCCAAAAAGCAGCTGGTGCCCCGGAACAACGGGAACTGGTTCCAGGTCAGCCCCTGGCTGCTGATCCTGTCGGAAGAAAACTACTACCTGGCCGCCTACTATGCGGAAACCGGGGAAATCCGCCACTACCGGGTGGACAAGATCACGGACCTGGAACTGCTGGAAGGCCAGCCCCGGGAAGGACAGGAAGCCTATGACCAGCTGGATATCCCCAAATACACCGATGTGCATTTCGGCATGTTCAACGGAGAACAAACGGAAGTGGAGCTGAAGATTCACAATGAGAAAGTGGGGATCTTCATCGACCGGTTCGGTCAGAACATCATGCTGGTCCCGGATGGACCAGATCAGGTACGGCTTACGGTAAAGGTGGACGTAAGTGCCCAGTTCCTGGGGTGGATCATGGCCCTGGGCCCGGGGGTGGAAATCACCCGGCCGGAATGGGTCAGGGAAAAGATGGCCCAGGAAGCGGAGCGGATTTTGGGAGTGTATAAGTAGAGGGGGGGCGCCAGGCGCCCCTCTTTGTCAATGGTCAGCGGCCGAAGGAAGGCAAATACGCTCCATTTGCCTTTGAACAGAAAGAGCGGGCCGGGGCACGCCCGTCCCGGTATGCAACAACAAAAAAGCACACTGTTTCCACAGTGTGCTCATTCTTTGAATGGTGCGGGCAAGAGGAATTGAACCTCCACGGGGTTGCCCCCACTAGCTCCTGAAGCTAGCGCGTCTGCCAGTTCCGCCATGCCCGCATATGAAATTTGTTGTCGAGCCCTCTCGCTTTTCCCCCGGTATTGGAAAGTTGGTGCGGTTGGCGGGACTTGAACCCGCATGAGGTTTCCCTCACCAGCCCCTCAAGCTGACGCGTCTGCCTTTCCGCCACAACCGCAAAGTTGTGTGATTGCTGAGGTGAAAAGTTTGGTGCGGGCAAGAGGAATTGAACCTCCACGGGGTTGCCCCCACTAGCTCCTGAAGCTAGCGCGTCTGCCAGTTCCGCCATGCCCGCTTGTTTATTTCTCAATCGGCAACAAAGAAATAATACCACAATCAGGAATCTTCGTCAATAGTTTTTTAATGTTTTTTTATATAAATTTTGGTAGTTGTCCCTGTCGTTCAAAACCTTCTGCACATAGGCCCGGGTATCACTGAAGGGGATCTGGGCAGGATTGTTGAAATCATAATCCCATCCATAATCCTTCATCCATTCCTTCACCGTGCCCCGGCCGGCGTTGTAGGCGGCCAGCATCAGCACCTCATTGCCGTGGAATTCGCTTTCCAGTTCCGCCAGGTACCAGCAGCCGAATTTGATGTTCAGCTCCGGCTTCAGCAGCATGGAATCCCGGAAATTGGGAAAATCCGTGCATTTGGCGATCCAGGCCCCGGTTTCCGGGGTGATCTGCATAAGTCCCATGGCTCCGGCTTTGGACTGGGCCTCCGGTTTGAAGTTGCTTTCGTTTTTGATCACAGCCACCGCCAGGAAGGGATCCACCCGGTACTGGGCGCTGTACAGATGGATTTCCCGGGCATAAGGCCAGTTGTAGACGAACTTCCGCTGGGCAGTATCCGTCTTCCAGCCAAAATACCCAGCCACCATCAGCAGCAGGAACACCAGCACCACCGGCAGACACCCGGGCCGCTTTGTCTTTCTCTTCCGTTCCAAAACAATCCCTCACAATAAATCTATCTTCCGCGCTCTTCCGGAAAAGTCCCTGCTCTTCCGGAAGGCGTCCATTTCTTTTTTCCTACTATCATATCAAATCTGCCGGCGGTGTTTCAACTGTTCTTTGCAACATTACGGCAAACTCAGAGAGAGAGCCGGTCCAGTTCCCGGTCCACCTGCCGGTACAAATCTTCCAGGGTACCCCGATTGTCCAGCACCACCTGGGCCTGTTTCCGTTTTTCTTCCAGGGACAGCTGCTTCCGGATCCGGTCTTTTACCTCTTCCCGGGTCATGCCGGACCGGGCCATGGCCCGGCGGATCTGCTCCTCTTCCGGAATATACACCAGCCATACGGTATCCGTCACCTTTTCCCAGCCGCATTCCAGGAGGAGAGGGGCATCCAAAATCACCACGGGGTCCTGCCGGTGGGCAGCCAGAAAAGCATCCCGTTTTTCCTCCACGGCCCGGTGGACAATGGCATTCAGCTGCCGGAGCACCGCCGGGTCATGGAAGGCCAGCCGGGCCATTTCCTTCCGGTCCAATTCCCCTTTCTCCGTCAGGATGGCCGGCCCGAAAACCTCCACCAGTTGCCGGAGACAGGGGGATCCGGCCTTTTCCACTTCCCAGGCGGCCGCATCCGCGTCGAACACCGGGATTCCCTTTTCTTTCAGATAGGCACTGACCGTGCTCTTCCCGGAAGCAATGCCTCCGGTGAGTCCGATTACCTTCATGGTTCCTCCTTATTTCTGGCACCGGGGACAGTAAACACTGCCCCGGCCGGCCACTTTGATCTGCTTCAGCAGGGTACCGCAGTGTTTGCAGGGCAGGCCCTTCCGATGGTACACCTGGAGATACAGGCTGTTGTCCCCCATGTGCCCGTCCGCATCCTGGTAGTTCCGGAAGGTGGTACCATGGTGTTCCAGCCCCTGGCGGATCACCCCTTTGATGGCCATAGCCAGAGCTTCCCAGTCCTTCCGGGTCATCCGGTTCACCCGGCGGGTGGGGCGGATCCCGGCAGCAAACAGGGCCTCATCGGCATAGATGTTTCCCAGGCCGGCAATAATGGTCTGGTCCAGGATGAAGGCTTTCACTACGGCGGTCTTTCCCCGTGCCTTTTCCCGGAGATACTCCGGAGTCAGAACCGGATCCAGAGGCTCCGGTCCCAGGCTTTCGTACCCTTTGTCCTTCCATTCATCTTCCCCCACCAGGGCTGCCACTCCGAAGGTACGGATGTCACTGAAGTACAGGTTTTCGTCTCCGGACAGATAAAAAGCCATCCGGGTATGGGGCGGTTCCGGAGCGGTTTTGGGCAGGGCCAGCAAAGCTCCGGTCATCCGGAGATGGATCAGCAGCCAGTCCCCTTTTTCCAGGTCCAGCCGCAGGTATTTTCCCCGGCGCTCCACTCCGGTGAACCGGGCTCCCTGGAGCTTTTGGACAAAAGTTCCCGGATCCGGATGGAGGATCATTTTGGGCAGATCCACCCGGACCTTTTCGATGGTTTTTCCTGTTATATGAGGAAGCAGGCTGATCCGTACCTGTTCCACTTCCGGCAGTTCCGGCATGGTTCCTCCTTACTTGGCCTGAGCCCAGTTTTTCCCGGTGGCTACATCCGCCACCAGGGGTACCGCCAGTTCCACCGCGTGTTCCATGGTGTCCTTGACGATTTGGGCCACCTGGTCCTTTTCTTCTTCCGTGACTTCCAACACCAGTTCGTCGTGGACCTGGAGCAGCACCCGGCTTTTCACCTGGGCTTTCTTCAGGTTTTCCGCTACTTTCAGCATGGCCACCTTGATGATGTCCGCCGCCGTTCCCTGGATGGGAGTGTTGATGGCAGTCCGTTCCGCAAAGCTCCGGCGGTTGAAATTCTTGGCGTTGATGTCCGGCAGGTACCGGCGGCGTCCGAACAGGGTCTCCACATAGCCCATTTCCCGAGCCTTCTGTTTTTCCCGTTCCATATAATCCTTCACCCCGGTGTACCGGGCAAAATAGCTTTCAATATACTGGGCCGCCTCTCCCCGGGGCACCCCCAGCTGCCGGGCCAGGCCGAAATCGCTGATCCCGTAGATGATCCCGAAATTCACAGTCTTGGCCTTGCTCCGCATGTAGGGTGTCACCTGGTCCAGAGGCACCCCGAAGATTTCCGAAGCGGTCCGGGCATGGACATCCTGGCCGTGACGGAAGGAATCCAGCAGCAGTTCATCCTGGGCAATGCTGGCCATCACCCGGAGTTCCACCTGGGAATAATCGCAGCTCATGAGCAGATCGTAATCTTTCCCGGGCACGAACATTTCCCGCATCCGTTTCCCCACTTCTGTCCGGGTAGGGATGTTCTGAAGGTTGGGTTCCGTGCTGGACAGCCGGCCGGTCACTGTGGCCATCTGGTTGAAATGGGTGTGGATCCGGCCGGTGGCCGGGTTGATCAGGGGATGGAGACCCAGGAGATAAGTAGACAGGAGTTTGGACAGCTGCCGATATCTGATCAGAGTCTCGATGATGGGATGTTCCCCCTGGAGAGCTTCCAGTACCGACACATCAGTGGAATAGCCGGTCTTGGTCTTTTTGATAACGGGCAGCCCCAGTTTTTCAAAGAGCAGGGCCCCCAGCTGTTTGGGAGAATTCAGGTTGAACTGTTCCCCTGCCTGGTCAAAAGCCTGCTGTTCCAGAGCCTGTACCTTTTTGGTCATTTCTTCGGTGACTTCGTCCAGCATGGCCTGGTCGATGGTGATCCCGTTCCATTCCATTTCCGCCAGGTTTTCCGTAAGGGGCAGTTCGATGGTTTCATAGAGCCGGGTAAGTCCCCGTTCCTGGAGCCTGTCCCGGAGCACCGGCACCAGGGCCGCTGTATCCTGGGCGGCTTCTCCGCTGGCCGCCGGGAGGAATTCTTCTCCCAAACCCTGGATCCCGTAGCTGCTGGCTCCCGGTTCATAAAGATAGCCGGCCAGGGAAGGATCGTCGGTGACTCCCTGAAGGGCTTTCCCTTGTCCCATCATATATTTGTACAGCTCCTTGGGATCTGCCACCGCCTTGGGCAGATCCGGATTCTCAAGAAGTGCCAGCACCGCCTGTTTCCCCGCCTGTTCCGGGTGGAAGACATAATGCTTTCCGGCAAAGACCAGGTCCAGCTGTTCCAGCCGCTGGCTGGGCAGATTGCCCTGGAGAACATAGGCCAGGGCCACCTGGTCCCCTTTGGCCCGGATTTCTTCCACCAGCCTGTCTCCCTGGGCATCGTCGCTGATTTCCACCCTTTCCAGGGTATCTGCAGCTACCGGCTGACCGAACAGGGACAGAGGATCATCGTTGGCCCCTTCCGTGCCTGCTGCGCAGCCCAGTACCGGTACGAACCGGTCCCACAGGTTCTTGAACTGGAGTTCCTGCATCAGTTTCCGGCTTTCTTCCGTCAGACCTGTGAGAGGATAGGCCGCCGGATCCTTTTCAATGGGTACCTGGAGACAGATGGTGGCCAGGTCTTTGGACAAAAGGGCCTGATCCCGGTTGTTCCGGAGCTTCTCCTGAAGGGCTTTTCCCTTCACTTCTTCCGCATGGTCCAGGGTGTTTTCCACGGTGCCGTACTGGGCAATCAGCTTCAGGGCCGTTTTGGGGCCCACTCCCGGTACCCCGGGGATGTTGTCGCTGGTATCCCCCATGAGCCCTTTCAGGTCGATGATCTGCCGGGGTTCCAGTCCCTGGTATTCTTCCCCGAAGGCCTTTTCGTCATAGACGGCAATATTGGAAATCCCTTTTTTGGTGAACAGCACCTGGACATTGTTTTTGATCAGCTGGAATTCATCCCGGTCCCCGGTGACGATCCGGACCTGGACACTGTCCGGAGCCCCGCTGGACAGGGTGCCGATAATATCATCCGCTTCGTAGTTGTCCACTTCCAGGGTGGGGATCCCCATGGCCTGGAGCAGTCGGATGGACAGAGGGAACTGTTCCTTCAGTTCCGGAGGCGTAGCCTTCCGCTGGCCCTTATAGTCCGGGAATTTTTCCGTTCGGAAGGTTTTCCGGGATTTGTCGAAAGCCACCAGCATGTAGCTGGGTTTGATCTCCTGGAGCAGCTTCAGGATCATATTGCACAGGCCGTACACCGCCCCGGTGTTGACCCCTTTTTTATTGGTCAAAGGCGGCAGAGCAAAGAAAGCCCGGTGGATCAGACTGCTGCCGTCAATAAGAAGGAATTTTTCGTCCATTGCGCACCATCCTCAGTGTTATTCTAATCGTATTATTATACCATATTTGAAAGGGACAGGGGGAGCTGTTGCGGGGGCAGCAGTTCCCGTCAACGGTCAGCGGCCGTTGCCTGCTGATAAATCCATACTACATTACTGTATTTTTTCTATTCTTCTGTTTTTGTATAGAACTGTACAGAAATAACTCTTTAGGACTTTTGTATACAATATATTAAATGCATTTTCTTGACGGTAAAAATCAATAGTGATAGCATTTTCTAGGATACAATGAAATTGGTACTGTCCTGAAAAGACAGCTGATTTTGGGGGAGGTTTTTATTATGGAATACAAATTTGCCAAACGGATGGCCGGGATGCAGGCTTCTGCGGTCCGGGAAATCCTGAAAGTGACCCAGCGTCCGGAAGTGATTTCTTTTGCCGGGGGGCTGCCGGCACCGGAACTGTTCCCGGTGGAAGAAATCGGCAAGGTGTGTCAGGAAGTCTGCGCCGCTGAAGGCCACAAGGTGCTCCAGTACGCCACCACAGAAGGCCGTCCCACCCTCCGGGCCAAGATTGCCGACCGGATGAACCGGAAATACAAATCCCATCTGAAAGCGGAAAACATCCTGATCACCACCGGCTCCCAGCAGAACCTGGACATGGCCGGGAAGATTTTCTTTGACGAAGGGGATGTGGTGCTGATGGAAAGCCCCACCTACCTGGCTGCCATCAATGCCTTCAAGGCCTACCAGCCGGTGTTCAAGGAAGTCCCCACTGACGAAAAGGGCATGATCCCGGAAGAACTGGACAAGATCCTGGCGGAAACGCCCCGGGCCAAACTGATCTATGTGATCCCGGATTTCCAGAACCCCACCGGCATCTGCTGGAGCCTGGAACGGCGGCAGAAATTCATGGAAATCGTCAACAAATACAATATCCCGGTGCTGGAAGACAATCCCTACGGGGAACTGCGCTATGAAGGGGAAACCCTCCCCTCCCTCCAGAGCATGGACACCAAAGACCTGGTGATGGCCATGGGGACCTTCTCCAAGACCTTCTGCCCGGGGCTGCGGATTGGCTGGCTGGCCGCTCCCACCACCCTGATGAAGGAATTCGTCAAGGTAAAACAGAGTGCCGACCTGCACACCTCCGCCTTTGACCAGGCCATCATCGACCGGTACATGGATGAATACAGCTTGGATGACCATGTGGCGGAAATCAACAAGCTGTACAAGCACCGCCGTGACCTGCTGCTGAAGACCATGGAAGAAACCTTCACCGACGGCACCACCTGGACCCATCCGGAAGGGGGCCTGTTCCTGTGGCTGACCTTCCCGGAAGGGGTCAGCGCTCGGAAGGTGTTCGACAAGTGCATCGAAAAGAACGTGGCCGGTGTACTGGGCGAATTCTTCTACCCCAACATCAAGAACGACCGGCACATGCGGATCAACTACTCCAACATGCCTGATGACCGGATTGTGGAAGGGGTAAAACGGATGGCTGAAGCATTGAAGGAGATCAAAGAAGGGAAGTAAAAAATGGGGCTGTTGCATAAGCAACAGCCCCATTTTTGGGTCGCGGGTCGCGAATCTTTCACCCCCTTATTTTCTCGGCCAGCAGGGGGTATCAATGCCCAGGATCTTTTTTCCGTCGAAGGGTTCAGGGCTTTCGCTGACAAAGTGGCGCTGGGCTTTCAGCACGTACTGGAATCCCTTGTACAAAAGGGGCACGTTGCAGTAGACCATGATGATGTTGGCCAGGTCGGAGAAGGCCCACAGGTTGCTCAGGTCATAGCCGGCAATGTTCACCAGGATGCCGAAGGCGGCCACCAGCAGGCACAGGCACCGGACAGTGACGATCACCTGGGGATTTTTGCTCAGACGGGCAGCGGCGATTTCCGAAAAGGACACCATTCCGATGAGACAGGTGTAGGCAAACAGGCAGAAGCACAGGGTAAGGGCCAGGTTCACCGCCGTATTGATCCCGGCAGTGGGCGTCAGCTGGGTCACGGAAAGGAGATATTTGGGCAGCTTCCCGGCGGCTTTCCAGGCGGCAGGATCCTGGGTCCAGGCATGGGCCATGATCACAATGAACCCGGTCATGGTGCAGATGATGTGAGTGTCCAGGAACACCCCGGCAGCGGACAGGAGCCCCTGTTCGCAGGGATGTTCGTCATCGGCGGATGCGGCGGACATGGTAATGGTCCCCTGGCCCGCTTCGTTGCTCATCAGCCCCCGTTTCACTCCCTGGACCAGGACGGTACCGAACACCCCGCCGAAAAAGGCTTCCGGCCGGAAGGCTCCCGCAAACACCGCTTCAAAAAAGTAAGGAACGGACCGTACATTGCCCACAATCAGCAGCACCGTAGTGGCCACGTATACCACCGCCATCACCGGAACCATGGCATTGGTGGCCTTTGTCACCTTTTTGATGCCCCCGAAGGCCAGCAGGGCAGTAAAGACCAGTACCACAGCTGCCGTGCCGTAATAGAAGAGGGAGTTGGTGGGAATCTCCGTACCGCTGACCATGGACCCGATGGCCCCTACAGAAGAAACCACATTGTATCCCTGGGCCGGCAGACATCCCAGGGCATAGAAGATGTACAGGAGAGAAAGGAAGATGCCCACACCCTGGCTGCCTCCGAAAAGAGCCCGTCCGTAAAAGGGCAGTCCCCCTACAAACTGTCCCTGACGTTTTTCCTTGAACAGCTGGGCCATGGTCCCTTCCACAAAGGCGGTAGCCATGCCGAAGAACGCAGATACCCACATCCAGAACAGGGCTCCCGGTCCCCCTACGGAAATGGCCCCGGTGACCCCCAGGATGTTCCCGGGGCCCACCCGCATGGCGGAACTGAGCATAAAGGCCGCCAGCGGCGAGATCCCGGTGGCGGCACTGCGCCGGTGGACCAGCAGCCGGATGGCCGTTCCCATATGGGTCAGCTGGATACAGTGGAGCCGGCAGGTGAAATAGATGCCGGATCCTACCAGCACAATAATGGCGAACGAAAAGCTTCCCAACAGGGGCAGGTTTTTGTACCATGCAAACTGGGTAGGAATGTCCCAGAAGAAGTCGGACAGGGGGCCGACGAACTTCAGGACAGAGTTGATCCATGCAAACAAATTCTCCATAAGCATCTCCCTCATTCATATTTTTATTCTTTTACTATAACATAGTCTGAAAGTTTTTCAACAAATTTCGTCGTCTTTGTGAAATGACGGTAGAAATATGATAAAATAAAACATATTTTTTCCAAAATCAATCTATACCCTGTAAGAAAAGGAGTCAATTATGGAACCTGTAGATGTGGGGATCCTGTCCCTGCTGCCCCCGATTATTGCCATTTCTCTTGCGCTCATCACCAAAGAAGTGATTTCCTCCCTGATGCTGGGGATCCTGTCCGGCGGTCTGATTTATGCGGCCGCTTCCGGCGGAGGCCTGGTGGACATGAGCTCCGCCGCCTTTGAGATCATGTCCAAAACCGTCGGTACTCCGGACAAGTTCAACATCATCCTGTTCCTGGCCCTGCTGGGCTCCCTGGTGGCTGTGGTGAACAAGGCCGGCGGTTCCCAGGCCTACGGTCAGTGGGCCACCAAAAAAATCACCAGCCGCCGGGCTGCAGAACTGGCCACCAGCATCCTGGGGATCCTGATTTTCATCGATGACTATTTCAACTGCCTCACCGTAGGTACGGTCATGAAGCCGGTAACGGACAAGTACCGGATTTCCCGGGCCAAGCTGGCCTACATCATCGATACCACCGCCGCCCCCGTGTGCATCATCGCCCCCATTTCCAGCTGGGCTGCTGCCGTAGGGTCCACCCTGTACGAAACCGGCGCCTTCCCCAATGAAATGTCCGCTTTCTTCGCCACCATCCCCTACAACATGTACACCATCCTGTCCATCCTGATGGTCACCGTCCTGTCCGTTACGGACCTGGAATTCGGGCCCATGGCCACAGTGGAAGACCTGGCGGAAACCAAAGGAGAACTGGGCGCCATTGATCAGAAAGCCCGGGAACAGCAGCAGCCGGTGACTGCCAAAGGCACCGTGTATGACCTGCTGATCCCCATTGCCGCTCTCATCGTCTTTACCATCCTGGCCATGCTGTACAACGGAGGCTACTGGTCCAAAGGGCTCTCCTTCCAGGCCGCCATCGGCAACAGCAATTCTTCCGCCGCGCTGGTGCTGGGCGGGTTCTGGGCCCTGGTGGTGGCCTTTGTCCAGTTCGTTCCCCGCAGGCTCCTGAGCTTCCGGCAGTTCATGGACAGCATCGGTGCCGGGATCAACACCATGGTCCCTGCCTACATCATCCTGACCCTGGCCTGGACCATCGGCACCCTGTGCCAGAACTACCTGGGCACCGGGAAATACATTGGCATGCTGGTCCAGACCAGCCATCTACCCATGGAACTGCTGCCGGCCATTGTATTCCTGGTGGCAGCCGGGCTTTCCTTCTCCATCGGTACTGCCTGGGGCACCTTCGGTCTGTTCATCCCCATTGTGGTGTTCATCTGCCAGTCCGCCACTCCCACCATCATGACCGTGACCCTGTCCGCCACCCTGGCCGGCTCCGTGTTCGGGGACCACTGCTCCCCCATTTCTGACACCACCATCCTCTCCTCTTCCGGGGCCGGATGCAGCCACATCCAGCATGTGGGGACCCAGATCCCCTACGCCTGCCTGGTGGCCGCCTGCTGTTTCATGGCCTACCTGGCCGCCGGTTTCTCCGGGGGCAGCGTGGTCCTGACCCTCATCACCGGCATCGGTCTTCTGCTGCTGGCCCTGTTCCTGCTCCACAGACGGGCCAGAATGAGATTGAAGAAAAAAGGGGTGTGAAAAAATTCACACCTGTAACCAAAGGGGGTGTTGCACCTTATGTGCAACACCCCCTTTTTATTCCCGCGTTTGGAGTTGTGGCCGGTTCCTTCTTACTTTACGATGGTCACCGGGCAATGAGCGCTCTGGGATACCTTGGTACTGACACTGCCCAGGAAGAACCCTGCCAGTACACCCATACCCCGGTTGCCCATGATGATCATGTCCACATCATCCTTCTCGGCTTCCCCACAAATCCGTTCTGCCGGATCGATGTCAACCACTTTCTTGAAGGTGATGGTGCTGTAGGAAACTTTCTTGGCTTCCCGTTCTGCTTCTTCCAGCGGAGTGGGAGCAGCCGCTTCCAGCGGGATGATATTGCCGTTTTTGTCCTTCCGGGGAGGTTTGATCCGGCTCAGGTCATAAGGCACGTCAATATTGATCACAATGATCTGGGATCCGAATTTGCTGCCAAGTTCCATGGCAAAATCCAGAGCCCGGAGGGCAATTTTCGAACCGTCTACAGGAACCAGGATTTTGTTGATCATAAGATATTCCCCCTTTTCCGGAACAATCTTGGGTTATTTCACAATGAGCACCGGCACATCGGCATACTGGGACACCTTGCTGCTGACGCTGCCCAGGAAGAATTCCGCAATGCCGCTGAGGCCCCGGCTGCCGATGACGATGGCGGAACATTTCTTGTCCTTGCATACGGCCAGCACCCGTTCAGACGGATGGCCCACTTCCAGGTCGAATTCTGCCTTGCCTTTGAAGTCCTTCAGCTTTTCTTTGGCTGTATCCAGGACACTGTTGCCGATTTTCGTCAGTTCTTCATTTCCCTGACTGATGGTTGCCTGATCCAAAGGCACCACCAGCATGGCCGAATTGTTGTAGGGCTGGATTACGTTCACCACCAGCAGTTCTCCCTTGAAGGCTTCCGCCAGTTCCCGGGCTTCCGCCAGGGCTCTCCAGGACGTTTCAGACCCATCCACCGGAACCAAGATTTTTTCAAACATACAACCACCTCCAACGCATTTTTCGTTACAATTTTTTCTTTCTTATAGAGTATATTCACCGAAAGATTGTAAATTCCTGCTTTTTCCGAAAAAAAATTGCTGCCGAAGCAGCAATTTTTTTGTCAGGTTATTTCACTACCATAACAGGGACTTTGGCATACTGGGACACCTTGCTGCTGACACTGCCCAACAGGAATTCCTCCACTCCGCTGAGGCCCCGGCTGCCGATGACGATGGTATCGCAGCCCTTGCTCTTGCAGGCGTCCAGGATCAGTTCCGCCGGGTTCCCGGTTTCTTCCACATATTCCACTTCACCCTTATAGCCGCTGAGTTTTTCCTTGGCCAGTTCCAGGGTGGCAAAACCGGCTTTTTTCATAGCTGCATTGTTCTGATCGATCAGGGTCTGGTCCAGGGACATCTGGAGCAGGCCGCCGGCCCCGTAGGGCAGCATCACCGTAATGACCATCAGGACGCCGTCATATTTTTCCGCCAGGGATTTCCCCGTTTCCAGAGCCTTCCAAGAAGTCTGGGAACCATCCACCGGCACCAGGATTTTTTTGAACATAGAATCTCCCCCTTTATTTCACTACGAATACAGGTACTTCCGCATACTGGGACACTTTGGAGCTGACACTGCCCAACAGGAATTCCGTGATCCCGCTGAGGCCCCGGCTGCCGATGACCACCGAGTCACAGCCGTCTTCCCGGGACTTCTCCAGGATCAGTTCTGCCGGATTTCCTTCACCGTCTTCATAGGAAACCTTGCCATGGAAGCCATATTCCGTGAGTTTTTCTTTGGCCGTATCCAGGACCGCCAGACTGGCTTTTTTCATTTCCCGGTTGCTGCGGTCCATGAGGTTTTGATCCAGGGTAATCTGGAACAGGCTGAGGCTGTTGTACGGTTCCATAACAGTGAATACCCGGATTTCTCCCTGAAATCTGGACGCCAGCGCTGCCGCTGTTTTCAGGGCCTTCCACGCCGTATCCGATCCATCTACCGGCACCAAGATTTTTTGGAACATATACATTCATCCCCTTCCTTGCTCTTTATGGATATTATTCGCCTTTTTGCGAAAAATCCCTTTTATTTTTTGCTTTTTTTCTGATTTCTTTTCTGGTACCGGCGCATTTTCCGATCCGGGGTAAAGCCGTTCTGTCTCCGGGCCAGTTCCAGCGGTTCCGGATCCTCCGCATACTTTTTCCGGGCGTAGAGGAAAAGGGCCGCCAGGGCAGCAATGGGCAGAAGCCCCAAAACCCACCGCATGGTCTGGTCCTGGATTACCACCAGGAAGTCCCACCCCACCACTGCCAGAGGGGTCAGAATGTACCGGGCCAGTTTGGATCCGTTGAAAAACCGCATGGTCAGTCCATAGCAGAGCACAGCCATGGAAAAAGAAACCAGGGTCAGAAGCAGTACAAAAAGAAAAAATTCCATAGGGTCAAAACCTCTTTCTTGAAAATTTGCAGGGATTACAGCTGCACATGATTGGCATCGGCGTTTTCGTGGAGGGCCTGCATTTCTGTAAGGACCAGATTGGCCAGATCCACATGGCGCTGTTCTTTGAGATAGTCATGGTAATGGGACGGTCTGGCGCCAACTCCCGTATTCAGCATCCCCGGGACCACTTTTCCCTCCCCATCGAAGGAATATTGGGCATAAACGGGAATTACATGGCTGGTTCCATCCCAATACCCGGCTTTTTCATCGTCGCCTGGCTGCTCGCTGAGGACCCGCATCTGAAAGGTGACAGGAGGCAGGTTCCCGGTACGATGATTGATGAACTGGTACAGCCTGGACGTGGCATCCACAAAAGCCTTCTGGTGATTTTTTTCATCAATGACCAGCAGCCGGCGTCCCTTGCCCCCGATCAGGCTCAGACTGCCGTTGGGATCATGACCATAGGAGGTGGCCATCACCTTTCCGGAAAGACCTTCCTGATCCAGGATTTTCTGGACGGTCCCGACAGGGTCTTTTGTTTCCTGTGGCTCCGCCGTTTTTTCCGTCTTTTCCGTTTTGGCTTCCTGAGCCGCCATAGTTGCTGCCTGGGACGCTTCCTGGGATTTCTGATGCTGGAAGTAAAAGGCTCCTCCGCCCAGGAGCAGCAGGACGACAAGCCCTCCTGCCAGGATCCTGTTCCTGTTGGCAGAGGCAGGGTTCCCTCCCGCCGGTGCAGACGGCCGGGTGCTCTCTGCTCCCTGGCTCTGTATTTCCGGAACCGCTTTCCCGCAGGAAGGGCAGAACCGTACCCCGGGCTCCAGTTCCTTCCCGCAGTGAGGACAAAATCTGATCATCTTTTCCAACCTCCTGTCTTATCCATACTGTTTATTATAGCAAAAAGAAGGGGCTGTGAAAAAATGAGAAATCATTTTTTCACAGCCCCTTTCTGTCACTGGTCAGCGGTCACTGGTCACTGGCCGAGTGACCGGGGGTGTGAATTTCTTCACACCCCCCTCTTACCCCAGAACCACACTCCCGATGGGATATCCCACAAAGGTCATCACCAGAATGGCCAGGAGGGCGAAGATGCCTCCCCAGATGAACATATCCCGGGCGGTGGTCCAGCCGGACCCGATGGCCACGGTGTTGATGGTGGACTGGCCCGCCGGGGTCATGTTGCAGATCCCGGCCCCGAAACCGATGAGACACACTACCGCCCCTACGGAAATCACTCCCGCCGGCAGAGCCTGGCACACAGAAAGGGCCACGGCGCTGACTACGGTGGTAGTGACGATATTGGAGGAAAAGTTGGTCTCCAGTACACACCAGGCAAAGAAGAACAAAATCAGCCCCAGGACCGGCAGTCCGCTGGCTACCGGCGCCAGCATGCCGCTGAGCCAGGCCTTGATGCCCATTTCGTTGTGGGTCAGGGCGGACCCCAGCATGGTGGCGGCCCCGGTCATGACGATGGAAGCCCACAGCACCCCTTTGGTCATCACTTCTTTGAAGTTCATAATGGGTTTCCCCTCATGGCGGGCAATGAACAGGATGATGCACCCCAGAAGAGGCGGCATGGCAGTGGTCCAGCTGCTGATCATTTTATACAGGCCCGGATTCCAGCCTTTTACCAGGCTGGGCCCCACCCACAGGAGCACCGTCAGGGCCATGGTGGCCAGGATGATCTTTTCCCGGTTGTCCGCCCGGGGTACAGTGCCCCGGAGTCCCATGGCCTTCTGAGGGTCGATGGCCTGGATATCCGCCGGCCGGTACAGGAACTTGAACACCAGCAGCAGCAAAATCACCAGCAGCACCCCGGTGGGGATCCCCATGGCCATGTACTGGAACTGGTTCACATCCCGTCCGGTGGCTGCCGTATAGTACCCCATGGCCATAGTGGGCCACACATGGCCGATGGCGGTCATCCCAGAGGACAGGCTGATGCAGAAGGCCGTCCCCAGCATGATCATATTGGCAGAAGGGCTCCCCTTCTTCAGCTCCAGCACCTGGAAAATGTCTTCCAGAAAAGGCATGAAGGCCACAAACAGCACGGAAGGAGAAATGAACAGCCCCATGAAAGTCACCGCAAAGAACAGGAAGGTGACAAAAGACCAGGGGCCCCGCCGGGCAATGGCGTTGGTGATGAAGGTCACCGTGCAGCGCCGGACAAAATGGGTCTGGGACAGGGGATACACCAGCATGAAGGTGAACAGCAGGAAGGCCACGGTGGTGTTCCCGAAGGTTCCCTTCAGTGTGTTCCCGAACCCGAAATGGGGCAAAAAGCCCAGAAGGAACACGGTGATCAGACTGGGCCAGTCAATGGAAATGGTGATCCACATCATGAGGGAGGTGAGGAAGATGCCCAGCACCGCCAGCCCCTCCTGGGTCAAGGGAGCCGGTGCCGGCAGCAGTCTTACGGCAAAGCCGGCGGCCAGGGAAGCCGCCAGCCAGAACAGATCTTTTTGGGATTTAGTCATGATTCCCTCTTATTCGTTTTTCAGGATCCGGAAATCCTGGCTTTCCTTGGACAGCTGGAACATAAGCTTCTGCATGTTGGTTTCGCTGAGATCCCCCAGGATGGTCAGGTCGAAAGTGACGGTTTTTTCCGGTTTATTGAAATGGAGCAGTTCCATGTACTGCATGTTGTACCCGTAATCCCCCACCATGTTCAGGATACTGCTCATGGCATTGGGCTGATCCGGACGGGTGAGCCGGACCACCACCCGGGTGCCTCCGGAGTGGATGTCAATGTCTTTGGCCAGCTGAGCAAACAGTTGGGGATTCCAGTCAAAGAGCATGCCGTATTGGTACATCCGGCTGGTTTCCATGATCTTCCGGACCACCGCCAGGTATTCCGGCAGCCGGTCTTCCGGCACGCCCTGGGAGAGTTTTTCCAGAATGGCCTGTTCCCGGTCCGCCCGGTAAATGTTGGTCTCCCCGGCTTCCTGTTTGGCTTCCGCCACCAGTTTGGAACAGTCCAGCCGCTCCATGAGAAGAGCCCGGATCTGAGGATCGATGGCATCGATTTTGGCACGCACTTGGTCAAGTTTCATAACAATCTTCCTTTCCTACCATGCTTCTTGGATTTTTCCCCATTATAGCAAAGGGGTGTTGCCTGCGCAACACCCCTCTTTCACACTGCCGTACAGGGCTGGGCCCCCAACAGTTCTTCTTTCTCTTCTTCCACCTGACGGGCGGGCACCCGTTCCAGCCATTTCAGATCGTAGGGCTCGAACTTGCACCGGGCGTAGGCGTCCAGATCCATTACCGTGCCATCCCAGTCCGAATCGATCCGTCCATTCTGCTTGATCAGGATATCGTACAGGATGGCATAGGTTTCCCCGTCTGCCGGATCCTTTTCCACAATGGTGCTGTAGGGCAGGGTCTTGTGGTACACCAGCTCCAGATCCTTGTATTTGAAATGGAACCCGCAGCGCATCCGGCAGCCGTCCAGACCGGTGTAACAGGCCACCTGCTTCAGGTCCCGGAGAATCTGGTCATGGGGTTCGTCATACAGGTTTTCCGGGGTGGTCTCCGTATAGTCGAACCGGAACTGGATGGAAGGGGCGTGGACCTTCCGGAACCGTTCCATAAAGGGAATCAGCTGATCCTTGGGATACTTCTTGTACAGGACGCAGTTGATCCGGAACCGGACCGGCAGCCGGGCCAGGAGTCCGTCATTGGATTCCTCCACATAGTGCTGCATGTGCCGGCTGATATTGAGGCAGGTGATTTTCCCGGCATTCTTCTCCAGGAAGGCCAGCACTTCCTCTTCGCTCTGTTCCCGGCTTACCGGCAGGGTGGTGTTGATGTACACTTTATGGGTATCGGACACCTGGTCCAGCATCACCTGGAGACTTTTCAGGTTGGCCAGGGGCTCCCCTCCGGTAAAGACAAAGTCGCAGTAAGGAGTCAGGGCATCCATTTTCCGGATGCTTTCACAGATGGCCTCCAGGGAAAATCCCGTCATATCGGCATACTCTTCTTTATTCACACAGAACGGGCAGTGGTTCCGGCAGTCATAAGGCACAAAAACAGTGACCGTGGCCCCGCCGTTGCGGGTCTTGTACGGGTGTCTGGCTGCTTCCACTGCGGTTTTTTCTCTCTTGATCATGGTCAATCCCCTCGAACTTCTTTTGCAGCTCTCCCAGGAGCCGCACGCTAAAATCACACACAAACCTAGCTTATATTTTACCATAAACTGTGAAAGTGTTCCAATTTTTTCAGCAAAACTTCCGTGTTATAATGATGTCATGTCAAAAGGAGGGGTTTCCATGATTTCCATCATCCCGGAAGGGTTCAACGATTTTGCCTGCAAAGGAGGGTCCTGCCGCCATACCTGCTGCCAGGTGTGGGAAATCGACATCGATGAAGACACGGCGGAATACTACCGGCAACTGCCCGGAAAGCTGGGGGACGACCTGCGCCGGTCCATGGTCCGGGAAGACGGCACCTGGCATTTCCGGCTGAATCCCCAGGGATACTGCCATCTGCTGGATCCGGACGGACTGTGCCGGGTGATCAAGGAACTGGGGGAAGACGCCCTTTGCGATATCTGCACCGTCCATCCCCGGTTCTTCACCTATGTGTATGAATACATTCTCTGCGGCACCGGCCTGTGCTGTGAGAAGACCTGCGAGGTCATGGCGGCGCTGCCGGGGCCCCTCCACTTTACCCAGGAAGAAACCGGAGATGTTTTCACCTTTCCGGAACTGCTGGAAGAAATGGGGCTGGAGGACCTGCCGGAAGCAAAGCTCCATTTTTCTCCGGATCTGACCCGGAAAGAGCTGGAAGTAATGATCCGGGAACTTTCCGCCACAGAGCCCATCGACCAAGCCTGGACCCGGGACCTCCAGAAAATTGAAAGGGACCTGGAGGGGGCCCTGGACCGGTACCATACTTTTGCGGAGAATGCTCCCCTGCTCTTCTTCGACCGTCTGTACCAGTACATTTTCTATCGGCAGCTGGACAAGGAAGCCTCTTACGGCATGGATATCCTGGCCCGTTACGCCCAAAAGAGCACCCAGTTTATCCTGCTCCAGGCCGCCCGCACCGGAGACCTGCTGGAAGCCCCCCGCCGCTGGTCCGAGCAAATCGAGTATGATACGGAAAATGTCGATCTGCTGCTGTCCCAGCAGATCTGACAACAAAAGGGACTGTTGCGCATGCACCAGCCCCTTTTTTGCATCACTTCTTATGAAACTCTTCCAGCTCCAGGGAAGTATCCGCGTGGAGCATTTCCTGTGCCAGTTTGTCCGGGTAGGGATTGGCGTAGACGATCCGCTTGATCCCGGCGTTGATCAGGATCTTGGAACACACCACACAGGGCTGATGGGTGCAGTACAAGGTGGCGCCCAGGGTGGATACCCCGTTCACCGCCGCCTGGATCACCGCGTTCTGCTCTGCATGGATGCCCCGGCACAGCTCATGGTTCTGACCGCTGGGCACATGGAGCTTTTCCCGGAGGCATCCCACCACTTCACAGTGGGGCAGCCCCTTTGGAGTCCCGTTGTACCCGGTGGCCAGGATCTGCCGGTCCTTCACCAGCACGGCCCCCACCTTTCTCCGCAGGCAGGTGGACCGTTTGGAAACCACTTCCGCGATTTCCATGAAATAACTGTCCCAGTCAGGTCTGTCCATACCTTATTCCACCGTCCCGAACACCCGGTCCCCGGCATCCCCCAGCCCGGGCACAATGTACCCGTGCTCATTGAGATGATCATCCAGGGCCGCTGTATAGATGGGCACATCCGGGTGCAGTTTGTTCACCAGTTCCACCCCTTCCGGAGCGGCCACCAGGCACATGAACCGGAAGTGCTTGTAGCCATCGGCCTTCAGCATGGACAGGGCTGCAGCGGCACTGCCGCCGGTGGCCAGCATGGGGTCGATGAGGATGATTTCCGCATCCTTGTCCTTGGGGATCTTGCAGTAATATTTGATGGGCTCCAGAGTCTTTTCATCCCGGGTCAGGCCGATATGCCCCACCCGTGCTTCCGGGATCAGGTCCAGCACTGCATCCAGGAATCCCAGCCCCGCCCGGAGGATGGGCACCACGGTGATACCGGTGATGTCCAAGGCATACCCGGTGGTTTCCGCAATGGGAGTGGTCACCGGCACTTCCCGGATGGGCAGGTCCCGGGTCACTTCGAACAGCAGCAGCTGGGCGATTTCATCCAGCAACCGGCGGAAATTCCGGGGAGCCGTCTTTTTGTCACGCAAGTGGGTCATTTTTTCTTTGATCAGAGGATGGTTCACAACATGGATTTGCATGGTTTCAGGTTCCTTTCCCAATTACAGATTCGGATAGAGAGGGTATTTTTCACACAGGGCAGCCACCCGGGCAGCGGCTTCTTTCTGAGCTTCTTCTTTCCCAGGATTGCTGAGCACCAGGCCGATGATCCGGGCCACTTCCCGGAAGTCTTCTTCCAGGAATCCCCGGGTGGTGGCAGCCGGCGCACCCAGACGGATGCCGCTGGTCACAAAGGGGCTGGCCGGGTCGTTGGGGATGGTGTTCTTGTTGCAGGTGATGCCGATGGCATCCAGCATGTGTTCCGCGTCCTTGCCGGTAAGGCCTTTGGACCGGGTATCCACCAGTACCAGATGGTTGTCCGTACCGCCGGAAACCAGCCGCAGACCCTGTTTGGTCAGTTCTTCCGCCAGGGCAGCGGCATTTTTGATGATCTGTTTCTGGTAATCCTTGAATTCCGGTTTCAGGGCTTCGCCCAGAGCCACTGCCTTGGCGGCGATGATGTGCATGAGAGGGCCGCCCTGGGTGCCGGGGAACACCGCCTTGTCGATCTGTTTGGCGTATTTTTCCGGGCACAGGATCATGCCGCCCCGGGGTCCCCGAAGCGTCTTGTGGGTGGTGGTGGTCACCACATCCGCATAGGGCACCGGGCTGGGATGGAGTCCTGCCGCCACCAGACCGGCAATGTGTGCCATGTCGATCATCAGGAAGGCCCCCACCTTGTGGGCGATGGCCGCCATCCGTTCGAAATCGATGATCCGGGGATAGGCACTGGCCCCGCCGATGATCATTTTGGGTCGGCATTCTTCCGCGATTTTTTCCAGCTTGTCATAGTCGATCCGTTCTGTTTCAGGATCCACTCCGTAAGGGACGATGTGGAAATACTTCCCGGAGATGTTCACCGGGGATCCGTGGGACAGATGGCCCCCTTCGGACAGATTCATGCCCATCACCGTGTCTCCCGGCTGGACAAAGGCAAAGAAGGCGGCCAGGTTGGCATTGGCCCCGCAGTGAGGCTGCACATTGGCGTGTTCCGCCCCGAACAGCTCACAGGCTCTCTGACGGGCCAGTTCTTCCACCTTGTCCACGTATTCACAGCCCCCGTAATACCGGTGGCCGGGATACCCTTCCGCGTACTTGTTGGTGAGGACGGTCCCCATGGCTTCCATTACCGCCGGGGACACAAAGTTTTCCGAAGCAATCAGTTCGATTTTGTGACGCTGCCGGCCCAGTTCCTCCCCGATGGCCGCCGCCACCTGGGGATCTGCCAGGCCCAGTTTCTGGTTGTTCATCTCGTTTTCTCCTCGCTGGATTGATACGGATCGGCTCTTTTCAGGGTCTTCCGCTTATTTGTACACAGCCCGTTCCCCACCGATGAGAGGCGGCCGGGTCCGTGCTGCCGTCAGTACCGCATTCCCCAGTTTTTTCCGGGACAGACGCACCGGCACCGCCACCCGTTTCAGGTGCATGCCGATCAGGGTCTGGCCGATATCCAGCCCCATGTCCGCCTGGATTTCTTCCACCACCACCGGGTTCTTCAGTTCATTGTAGGCCGTGGCTGCAAAAGCCCCGCCGGCATGTTCGATGGGACGGACCGTCACCTGCTGCCAGCCGAATTTCTCCATGGCCTTCTGGTCCACCACCAGGGCCCGGTTCAGATGTTCGCAGCACTGGGCGGCCAGGATCATCTTGTGTTTCCGGCACACTTTCCGGAGGGTGGTGTAGAGCACCTTGGCCACTTTCATGGAACCACCGGTGCCGATTTTGTTTCCCAGCACCTCGCTGCTGCTGCAGCCCACCACCAGTACCTGACCGGCTCTGCCCTTGGCCACACCGATCAGTTCTTCCGCATCTTCCTCGATTTCCTGTGCAAGTGCCTCCAGATTCATGGTCTCACCTTATTTCTCCAGGTCCATGATCTTCTGTACCCGTTGGGTATGGTAGCTGCCCAGGAAGGAAGCCCCCAGATAGGCATCCACGATCTGTTCCGCCAGGCCGGTGCCCAGCACCCGGGCCCCCAGGCAGAGGATATTGGCATTGTTGTGTTCCCGGGCCTTTTCCGCGCTGTAGCAGTCTCCGCACACCGCGGCCCGGATGCCGTGGATCTTGTTGGCGGCAATGGACATGCCCAGGCCGGTGCCGCAGATCAGGATGCCCTGGTCCGCCTTGCCGGCAGCCACCCCTTCGCCCACCTTCTTGGCGTAGTCCGGATAGTCCACCCGGTCCGGGGTGTAAGCCCCTGCATCTTCCACTTCATAGCCCTTGTCCGCCAGATATTTCTTCAAAACTTCCTTCAATTCAAAACCGCCGTGGTCACAGCCGATCATGATTTTCATAAGTTTTGCCTCCCTACTCCAAAGTAAAATGCGTTCGCCGCATATCATATTTATTGTAACACACCTGTTATTCTATTACCATTCCCTGTAAAAACTCCGGCACCTGGCCGCTCTGTTTTTTGTACAGCCCCCGGTCGTAGACCAGGATGTTGTGACCGGCGCTTTTCCGCATCCGGTTCATGATGGCAAGGCCCAGTCCCTGGGTGGAGACCCCTTCTCCCAGGATGATGTCCACCTGCTGCCGGTCGAATTCCCGGAGTTCCGTGTACAGGTTCTCTGCCAGATCCTTCAGATCCTTTCCGGCATCACAGATCACCAGATGGGGCGTATGGGGCAGGTGTTGGACCGTTTCGTCCAGGGCCAGCACCCCCACTTTCAGTCCCCAGGCTTCCCCCATAATAGCCGCCCGGATCACCCCTGCTCCCGCATCCGGTCCTTCGATGAGCACCATGGGGGCCTTGGGCGCATAATGGCGGTACTTCATTCCCGGAGCCTTGGGCTTCTGGTCCGGGCTCACCAGTCCCGGGTCCAGTTCCACGGCCCCCATCACCTGCTGGATCATCTCTTCGGTGATGCCCCCGGGACGGAGGATCACCGGTTCTTTCCCGGTAGTGTCGATGATGGTGCTTTCCACCCCGATGTCACAGGGGCCTCCGTCCACCACTCCTCCGATGATGCCCTCCATGTCCTGGAGCACATCCTGGGCGTTGGTGGGGCTGGGCTTCCCGGATTTGTTGGCGGAAGGAGCCGCCAGAGGCCGTCCGGTAAGCCGGATCAGGGCCCGGGCCACAGGATTGCTGGGGAACCGGACCGCCACCGTCTCCTGACCGGCAGTGACCACATCCGGGATGATCTCCGACTTGGGCACAATGAGGGTCATGGGTCCGGGCCAGAAGGCAGCCATGAGTTTTTCCGCCATGGGGGAAAGCCCGGACGTAAGGGGCCGGATCTCTTCCATTTCGCTGATGTGGAGGATCAGGGGATTGTCCGCCGGACGTCCCTTGGCGGCAAAGATTTTCCGGCAGGCCTCTCCGTTCAGCCCGTCCGCCCCCAGGCCGTACACGGTTTCCGTGGGAAAGGCCACCACTTCTCCCTGCCGGAGCAGGGCAGCCGCCGGTTCCAGCTGGGAATCCAGCGGTTCATCGTTCTTTAATTTCCAGCACTGCGTTTCCATAGACAGAACCCCCTTTGGCGGCAAAGACCATCCGGTCCTTGTCCCCGTAATCTTTCCGTACTTTCACACAATCCAGGCCCGCTTCCCGGCACAGCCGGGCCACGTCCTCTCCCTGGTCCTGGCCGATCTCGAAGGCCGCCAGGCCCTGGGGATCCAGATACTCCCAGATATCCTTCAGGATCCGCCGGTAAAAGTCCAGGCCATCCCGGCCCCCATCCAGGGCCCGCCGGGGTTCCCGGTGGACTTCCGCCTGGAGCCCGGCCAGATCCCCTTCCGGGATGTAGGGCGGGTTGGAGACCAGTACCTGGAACTTCGGTTCCTTCGGGACCTTTTCATACAGGTTGGACACCACCGTATCCAGCCGGTCCTCCACCCCCAGGCTCCGGGCGTTTTCCCGGGTCACTTCCACGGCTCCCGGGCTGATGTCCACCCCGGTGCCATGAGCCTCCGGCAGTTCTGCCAGCAGGGAATCGACAATGGCCCCGCTGCCGCAGCCCAGATCCAGGATCCGTAACGGACCCCGGTCTTTGGTCAGGCTCACCAGCTGTTCCACCAGAAGCTCCGTTTCCGGACGGGGAATCAGGGTGTCCTGGGTCACCTTGAAATCATACTGGAGGAACCCTTTGTGTCCCAGAATATAGGCCACCGGCTCCCGGGCCGCCCGCCGGGCCACATAGCTCCGGTACTGTTTCAGTTCCTGTTCTTCCAGGGGCTCATCGAAATTGGTGTACAGCTGGATCCGGCTTTTGTCCAGCACAGCACAAAGCAGCACTTCCGCATCCAGGCGCGGATTTTCCACGCCTTTGGAGCTGAAGTACTGCTGAGTCCACTGAAGGATTTTCAATATGGTCCAAACGGTTCTTTGTTCCTGCATCTTATTTCACCTGCTGGAGTTTCTTGGCCTGTTCCGCCATCATCAGGGCATCCAGGAGTTCATCCAGGTCCCCGTTGATGATGTCCGGCAGCTTGTGGAGGGTGAGCCCGATCCGGTGGTCGGTGACCCGGCCCTGGGGATAGTTGTAGGTCCGGATCCGTTCACTCCGGTCTCCGGTGCCCACCTGGCTTTTCCGTTCCGCCGCGGTGGCCGCCCGCTGTTTTTCCTGTTCCGCTTCCAGGATCCGGGACCGGAGCACCCGCAGGCACTTTTCCCGGTTCTTGGCCTGGGATTTTTCGTCCTGGCACTGGGCCACGATCCCGGTGGGGATGTGAGTCATCCGGACGGCGGATTCGGTTTTGTTCACGTACTGGCCCCCGGCCCCTCCGGCCCGATAGGTATCCACCCGGATATCCGCCGGGTTCAGTTCGATATCCACTTCCTGGGCTTCCGGCATCACCGCCACGGTCACCGTGGAGGTGTGGACCCGGCCCTGGGATTCCGTATCCGGCACCCGCTGGACCCGGTGGACCCCGCTTTCAAACTTCATGTGGCTGTACACATCGGTGCCGGACACCATGAACACCACTTCCTTGAAGCCCCCCAGGCCAGTGGGACTGGAATCCATCAGTTCCACCTTCCAGCCTTTCTGTTCTGCATACCGGGTGTACATCCGGAACAGGTCCCCGGCAAACAGGGCCGCTTCGTCTCCCCCGGCTCCCGCCCGGATCTCCATGATGATGTTCTTTTCATCGTTGGGATCCTTGGGCAAAAGCAGCAGGGTCAGTTTTTCCTCATAGGCCTCCAGCTGAGGCTGGAGTTCCTTCATTTCCTCTTCCGCCATGGCGGTGAGTTCCTGGTCTTCCCTGGCTTTGACAATGGCTTCATCGTCCTTCCAGGTGTCCACCAGTTTTTTGTAGTCCCGGTACACCGTGACGATCTCCGTCAGTTTGGAATGGGCCTTGGTGTATTTCAGCCACTCCTCCTGCCGGGCGATCACTTCCGGATCGCTGATCTTGGCTTCCAGGTCCAGGTACCGGTCTTCCAGGTCCTGGAGTTTATCCAAATTCTCAAACATAGGCGTTCCCCGTCATTCAATGATTTCTTCCGGCGGCAGCACCGCTTTCAGGGAAGCGATGGCCACTTCGATCTGGTCGTCGTCCGGCTGCCGGGTGGTCAGTTTCTGGAGGGCCAGCCCCGGCAGTATGGCGGCCCGTACCCAGGCCTTGTCCATATGCTTTCCTGCAAACCGGATGATTTCGTAGCTGATCCCGGCCACCACCGGCATCAGGAGGATCCGGGACAGGATCCGCTCCCACAGGCTGGGCCAGCCCAGAAAGGCAAAGATGAAGATCCCGATGAGCATGACAATCATCAGGAAATTGGTGCCGCACCGGGGATGGAGAGTGGAAAAGGGCCGTACGTTCTCCACCCGCAGAGGCAGCCCGTGTTCATAGGTATAGATGGTCTTGTGCTCCGCCCCATGGTACTGGAACACCCGCTGGATGTCTTTCTGCCGGGAAATCCCCCAGATGTACAGGAGGAAAATGGCCAGCCGCATAAGCCCTTCGCACAGGTTCAGGACCATGGGCCCCACTCCCTGGTTCTGGAGCAGCTTCATGGCCCCGGTGGGCAGCACCACGAACAGCAGCACCGCCAGTCCGATGGAAACCGCCATGGTCCCTGCCATTTCCAGGCTGCTCATGGATTCTTCCCCGTCCTCTTCGTCCCCGGATACCTGGGCGGAAAAAGACAGAGCCTTCATGCCGTACCCCAGGGATTCCACCAGGGAAACCACCCCCCGGAGGAAGGGCTTCTTCAGGATGGGATACCGGTCGCTGATGCTTCCTGCAGGCTTCAGGTCCACGGTAATCTCTCCGTTGGGTTTGCGCACCGCTACGGCAATCTTCCCCGGTCCCCGCATCATCACTCCCTCGATGACCGCTTGGCCACCGACACTTAATTTTTTGGTCATACCATGACTCCCTGGATACAAGAAAAGGAGTGCTGCAATGTCTGCAAGTCACTCCCTGTTCAAGCGCATTTTTTATTTTGCGTCTTTGCCGTACCGTTTGTTGAATTTTTCGATCCGGCCTCTGGCAGACATATCACGCTGCTTACCAGTGAAGAAAGGATGGCATTTGGAGCAAACGTCCACCCGCAGTTCCTTTTTCACACTGCCAGTTTTGAATGTATTCCCACAGCCACAAATCACGGTGCATTCACCGTAGTTAGGATGGATACCCTTTTTCATTATGAAACACCTCTTTCTGAAATTGCATTAATATATCCCGACATTAACGCTTGACAATTATATCATACTCCCCTTGTCCGTGCAAGAGTCCTTCTCCCTATTCCAGGAAAAATCCGGGGTTCTCTCCCCTTTGTCCGGAGGATTCTCCCGGAGTGCCAGCCGGAGGAACACTTTCATGGCCTGGGTCAGCCATTTGTCCTTGTGGTAGAACAGCTGCCGGTACATGTGCATGTGGAAATCCTTCACCTGGAGGATCTGCAGCCGGTCCCGGTAGGGGCTGTTTTCCACCACGTACTGGGGCAGGAAGGACAGGCCCAGTCCCCGCTGGACCATATCCAGGATGAATCCGGTATCGCTGACTTCCAATATAGGGTTCAGTGCCAGCTGCCGGGCCGCCAGCTGCTGGTCCAGGCTCAGCCGGTAGTTGTCTGCCTTTTCCGTCAGGAAAAAGGGTTGGCGGATCACCTGGTCCAGTTTCAGGTCTTTTTCCCGGGCCAGCGGAGAATCCACAGAACACACAAACACAATATTCTCCTGTTTCTGGAAAACCTTTTCCCATTTTCCATCATATAAAGGCTTGTCCAGTACATACACCAGATCCACCTTGTTGTGGTTCAGGGCGTCCAGCAGCACACTGGGCGAATCGATGGTGATGGTGATATGGAGCTGGGGCAGGTTCCGGCATACGTAATCCATCACCTGGGGCATGTGGGCCTTGCACAGGCTTTCGATCATGCCGATCCGCAGGGCTTCTGCCGGCGGCCGGTTGTGCATCACATTCTCCAGTTCCTCCACCTCCTGGAGAATGGGCAGTACCCGCCGGGCCAGCTGCCTGCCAGGAGGAGTCAGAGTTACCTGCTTGCCCAGCCGGTCAAAAAGACGGACCCCCAGCTCATTTTCCAGAGAATGAATTTGTACACTGAGGGCGGACTGTGAGTACCCCAGTTCCTTCGCCGCCCGGGAGAAACTTTCCAGTTCCATAATTTTCAGAAAGCTTTTTAATTCTCTTAGTTCCATTTTGTCAACAGCCCCTTGTTGTTATTAAAAATTTTCATCGATTAAATCGAGTTTATTAATTTGCTTTATGAGTACAACCATAGTACACTGAATAAACAGAAAAGTCAAACGCAAGCTTCCCAGCCGGCGGGAAGCGGTTTGTCAAGTTCAGGGGAGGTTAGTTTTCATGAAACTCGGTCTTGTACCAAAAATCATCATCGCCATTATCATTGGTATCCTTATTGGGCAGTATCTGCCGGAAGATGTCTGCCGTACCGTCGTTACTCTTTCCGGCATCTTCAGCAATTTCCTGAAATTCGTCATTCCTTTGATGATTCTGGCCTATGTGACCATGGGCATCGCAGATCTGAGCCAGGGCGCAGGCAAGCTGCTCCTGATTACCGCCATTATCGCCTACGGTTCCACCCTGATCGGCGGGACCTTCTCCTTTACCGTAGCAGACACCCTGTTCCCGTCCTTCATCAGCGCCGGGGTGCTGGAAGAACTGGCCAAGACTGCCGGCAAGAGCCTGCCGCCCTTCTTCTCCATTTCCATTCCGCCCATCCTGGACACCATCTCCGCTGTGGTGCTGGCCTTCATCGTGGGCCTGTGCCTGTCTTCCCTCCGGGGCAAGGAAATCGGGGATACCCTGTACAACTGCTTTAAAGATTTCTCCAAGATCATCGACCAGGTCCTGACCCATGCCATTGTTCCCTTCCTGCCGCTGTACATCTGCGGCACCTTTGTGGACATGACCCGTTCCGGCAAGGCCTTCGTGATCCTGAGTGTTCTCTGGAAAGTTTTCCTGGTGGTCATCGCCATGCATCTGATTCTGTTGTTCGTACAGTTCATGGTTGCCGGTTCCTTCAGCGGGAAAAACCCCTTCACCCTGATGAAGAACCAGATCCCGGGCTATACCACCGCCCTGGGGACCCAGTCTTCCGCAGCCACTATTCCGGTCAACCTGGAATGCTCCAAGGCTGACGGCGTCTGCGAACAGATCCGCAACTTCGTGATCCCTCTGTGCGCCAACATCCATATGTGCGGTTCCATGATCACCATTACTGCTTGTGCCACGGCGGTCTGCCTTATGTACCAGATCCCCATCCACCTGGGCACGGTCATTCCCTTCATCATGACCCTGGGGGTTGCCATGGTGGCTTCTCCGGGTGCTCCCGGCGGTTCCATCATGACGGCCCTGCCCTTCCTGTGGATGATCTTCGGGAAAGAACAGGGCGACCCCAACGGCCCCATCTGCGCCCTGATGGTTGCCCTGTACATTACCCAGGATTCCTTCGGGACCGCCTGCAACGTGTCCGGGGACAATGCCATCGCCGTAGTGGTGGACAAAATCTACAAAACCTGGATCAAAAAATAATTTCCGTCAAAAGCGTTCCATCTCCATCTGATCCCCTTCTGCAGCTGTCTGCTTGACAAGATTCAGGCACCATGGGTATGCTGTCAGGGAAACATCCGACAATCCTTCCTGTTTTACCGGATTTCCCTGACAGCCTGCTCCCTGCGTCCGGTTCCGGTCAGACAGAGAGAATGGAACGTTTTTTTATTTCACTTTCAGGAGGTTCATCATGAACATTTTCGATATTATCGGGCCGGTGATGATCGGTCCTTCCAGTTCCCACACTGCCGGTGCCGTCCGTCTGGGACGGGTGGCCAACAAGCTGCTCCAGAGCGAGCCCAAGGACATTAAAATCGAACTGTCCGGTTCCTTCGCCAAAACCTACAAAGGCCACGGCACGGACAAGGCCCTGCTGGCCGGGATCCTGGGGTACCACAGCTATTCTGAAGAGATCCGCAGCATCTTCTCCATTGCGGACAAAAAAGGCATCCATTACACCTACATCCCCACGGAGATCCCCAATTCCCATCCCAACACCGCCCGGATCCAGGTGACCTGTGCTGACGGCAGCCAGCACACGGTCCAGGGAGCCAGCATCGGCGGCGGCAACATCCGGGTGGACTATGTGGACGGCATGAAGGTGGACTTCACCGGGGAACGGAATACCATCCTGGTGCCCCATTACGACCGGCCGGGGGTCATTGCGGCTGTAACCAATATTATGTGGCAGAAACACAAGGACATCAACATCGGCAGCTTCCGGCTCACCCGTCCCGTCAAGGGCGGCATTGCCATGATGACCATCGAAGTGGACGGGATGCCCCCGGCGGATGTAATCGACGCCATCCGTTCCGTCCAGTACGTCACCAACGTAATCCTGATCCGTGCCATTTAAGGAGGAAACCATGTTTACCTATACATCCATTGCTGAACTGGTGGAAGCCGCAGAAAAAAGCGGCAAAAAAATCAGCGAACTGGTCCTGGCTGACCAGGCGGAATCCATGGAACAAAGCCAGGCAGAACTATTCGACCGGATGTCCACCGATCTGGACGTAATGATCGATGCGGTGAAATTCGGAGAAAAGAAAGACCAGAAGTCCACTTCCGGACTCACCGGCGGGGAAGGCTGGAAAATGAACGACTACACCGCCCGGACCAACGGCGGCCTCTCCGGCACCATCATCGACCACGCCATTGCCCGGGCCCTGTCCGTAACAGGCTGCAATGCCTCCATGGGCCGGATCGTGGCCACCCCCACCGCCGGCAGCTGCGGCATCCTCCCTGGCTGTCTCCTGACCATGATGGAAGAAAAGGGCATGGACCGGAAGAATGTGATCATGTCCATCTTCACCGCCGGCGCTTTCGGTATGGTCATCGCCCAGAACGCCTGCATCGCCGGGGCCCAGGGAGGCTGCCAGGCAGAATGCGGCAGTGCTTCCGGCATGGCAGCGGCAGCCCTAGTGGAACTGGCCGGGGGCACTCCCCAGATGGCGGCGGACGCCTGTGCCATGGCCATTGCCAACCAGCTGGGCCTGGTATGTGATCCGGTGGCCGGACTGGTGGAAATCCCCTGCATCAAGCGGAACGCCAGCGGGGTGGTCATCGCCTTCTCTGCAGCGGACATGGCCCTGGCCGGGATCCGTTCCTGTATCCCGGTGGATGAATGTGTAGAAGCCATGCGGGCTGTGGGCAGCGCTCTCCCCGCCTCCCTGAGAGAAACCGCCGGCGGCGGCCTGGCCGTCACCAAGACAGGGAAGAGATTGAAAGAGCAGGTGTTTGGGAAGGAATAAAAAAAGGAGCTGTTGCGCATGCAACAGCTCTTTTTTTATATTCTCTCAAACACCCCGATGAACACGGCCATCAACGTCAGTCCCACTCCCAGGGACCAGGCGCAGAGTTTTTTCTCTATGGGCTGGAGGGGGAAGTATTCTTCTTCGTCAGCCTCCAGTTGGGCGGCATGGACTTTGGCCCCGGTGGGACGGACCACCTGTCTTTCATAATACTGATCGGCGGTGGAATGGACGTTGGTAAGGATTTCGCTTTCCATATTATATCCCTTCTTTCTCACAAAAAGATCTTACAGGGTAGGCGGCAGAATGCCGTGATAGAAAATGTAGGAGATGCCCAGGCCCACCCAGATGATGAACCCGGCCAGGGCTACGGAATAGACCCCGATCACCCGGCCCAGGCCGGCTTTCCACAGCTTCCGCACATTGGTCACCAGGCCGATGGAGAAGAAGCACAGGCCGAAGAACACCGCCCGGAGCAGGTTGGCCTGACCGGCACCGGCTTTGGCCCCGGCCACAATGGAGGGATGGGCCCAGCCCGCCAGGAAGATCCCCACCAGAGCCAGGACGAAGCCCAGGATGAATTTGGGGAACCGGTTCCAGATTTCCTTTTTGGATACCTTTCCGCCGCCGGCAGCAGCCTTGGGATCATTCAGATGGTACACGGACCAGACCACCGCCAGGATAAAGGACCAGACTCCGATGAAAATGTCGATGAACACTTTGGAAGTGGTGGCCGCCATGAGGATCCATCCTTCCTGGTACCGGACCCCGAACAGTTCCAGGGCCCGGCTGCGGATCAGGCTGTCCGCAATGGCCCCGGAAGCTACGGCGCCTCCGTCACTTTTCACCACAAGACCCAGCCAGGAGCCGGCCACCATGGGATCCCCGGGCAGGAAATAGGCAGCGGCAAAGGGCAGGATCAAAAGTTCCACTGCCACGAACACAATGATTACGGAAGCCAGGATGGTGGGGATGATCTGCCGGGCTTTGATGGCGCTGCCGGTGGCAATGGCGGCGGCCACCCCGCAGATGGAGATCCCGGAAGCCATGGGAGCGGCCCATTCCGGAGTAAACTTGAAGAATTTCCGGGCCACAAAATACACCACCGGCCAGTAAATCAGGTAGGCTTCCACCACGGCGCACAAACCCCGGAGGATTACGGTGCTGGCCAGACCCAGGGCACTGATGGCCTGGATCCCGATGTTGGCTCCCAGGATCACGATGCCGGTCTTGATGTACCATTCCGGTTTGCCTGCATGGGAGAGATATTTGGCCAGGCCGGGAAAGAAGTTCCCGATTACCAGTCCGGCCAGCAGGGCGAACACAAAGCCCAGTTCTCCCAGGCTCAGGGACCAGCCGATGTGGAAGGCTTCCCGTTTGTTGGGCGTGGCGGCCAGGTAGGCGTAGTTCCCCAGGATGTTGGACAGGATGGTGATCCAGTAGATCACCGAAAAGCCCCCGGCGAATTTTTTCACATCCGCCTTCATGAAATGAGCCCCCAGGGAGGTGACTGCCAGGGTGAACACCCAGGTGGCTGCCAGAGCCCCGGCACTGCCCAGCCAGGCATAGGCCTTGGATCCGGTGCCCACCGCTTTGGCAGGATCGATCCACACTCCAAAGGTGGCCGCCCATCCCAAAAGGTCAAAGCCCCAGATCTTTCCCAGACCCAGGAGCGTAATGAACAGGCCCAGCCATACGGCCCACCAGTCTTCGCTGCCCAGCAGCCCTGTGGGACGGACTGCCGGGATTTTCGTTTCGTTTGCCATGATAACCACCTCATCTGTATTTTGCTCCGGTGGCCGCAAAAAAGCGCCACCTGTCCGACAGATGGCGCGCAATAGAAAAACCATGGGTCTGCACTGACTCATCTGCCGGGATCTTTCCCGCTGACCAAGCATCCGGGATATTTCCCGCCGCTGCAGCTTCCCAGGGGCCAGTCCCTCCGCTGCTGATGATGTTCCGTGCAGAGCTGTTCATTTGTCCAAAGACCGGTTATACAGTCTCCGTCCCGCCGCTGCTGCACATTCGGCAACAACAGCAACACATCGTGTACGTTCCCATGATTCTTCTCCCCGTTTCAGATTTAGAATTCATATAATTTCACTATGTATTAAATGCATGAGAAAAGTATAGCTAATTAGTGGGAATTTGTCAAGAAAAAAAAATGGAGCAGCACGCCCCATTTTTTTTCAGCGGTCAGCCGTCAATCCCTCCATCTTCTCCAAAAAAATGGCCAGGATCAAGAGATCCGCACAGCCTCCCGGGCTGATGTTCTTTTTTACGAAGCTTTCGTTCAGGTCCCAGACGGCCTGGAGCCCTTCCCGGGTGAAGGCGCCCCCTTTGTCCAGCACGGCCCCGGCCTCTTTCTGGGCCTGTTCCAGGGTAGCCTGGTCGGACCGGCTGAGGATGTTGGTGTCTTCCACTTGGCTCAGGAGCAGCAGCAGAGTCTGGATATAGGCCTCGTTGTCCGGTCTCCCTTCCTGCCGAAACTTCCGCAGAGCCGGCAGGGCGATTTTTGCCACCGCCGGGAACCCGTCCATGGCTTCCCCCCGGATTCCCCGGCACCCCTGTTCCACATAGAGCACTTCTCCGTGGGTGTGGGGATGGTACCGGTCGATTTTGGCAAAATCCCGTTCCAGAAGAGGTGTCACCGCCGCTCCGATTTCCCGGAGCACCGCCTCGCTTTCCACCTTTCCGGTCCGGGCCAGGTGACGGAGGGTGAAGCTGGTCACAAGGCCCAGGGAAAAGATGATTCCCTTGTGGGTGTTCACATTCCCGGTAGCCCGGAACATGGCCTTTTCCGCCGCCGCCCCCATGGGCCGGAGGGCGGCAAACAGGGCTTCGTCCTCCCCTTCCCAGTTCCAGCCTTTTTCAGCCATCTGCCGGAGATGGGGCACAATGGCGTCAGTACTCCGGGCAAAGGTGTGCCAGTCCATGTCCCGGTGAGCGCCCGGATTGTCCCGGTCCACCAGCCCCGGTTTGGGAGTGGCATCCACTTCTCCCTGGAGTCCCTGGCGCAGTGCCTGTTCCACCCGGTCCATGAGAAAATTTTCCAATATCCGGTGGATGTTCCGCACCAGCACCGGCACACTGTGCTTCCGGCTCCGGGCGCAGGCCTGGGCCGGCTGGGAGCACACCAGGCACAGCCGGCCGGGGAGCCCGATGTCCGTCCGGGAAATCTTGTGCCCGTCTTCTGCCAGCACATCCATGTCATAGAGCCGGCCCAGCCGGTCCTGTCCTTCCATGGTGCAGGCGATTTTCTTGATACGGAGGGCATCCCCGTCCAGTACATAGTATTTTTCATAGCCGGTTTTCCAGTCAATGACCTTCTGGAACAGGATGGGGATCCCGGCTTCTGCCAGGGCCTTTTCCAACCGGCGGATTCCCTCCAGGAACCCCAGATGGATCAGGACAGAAGTCTTCACCGGCCCCGGGATGTTCTGGGTGAAGAACAGCAGCGGCTTGTGATACCGCTCCAGCAGTTTTTTCTGGGCGGCAGCACGGCCGTCCCGGGCCAGGAGCATATCCGGCACTTCCACAGCCGGGCCGGCCAGATGGATTACAGGTTCTTTCATAGAGTCATGGTTCCTTCCTTGTTTTCCCCAGGGTCCGGATCAGTTCGATGAAGGCCCGGGCATAGGGGCTGAGATAGGCGTCCTTCCGGCAGCATACATAGCAGTACCGTTTGTTGGCCACGCCCAGTAAAGGATACAACACACACTTGTCCTGTGACAAGAAGTAATTGTCCAGATACACATCCGGGCAGATGAACACTGCCTCCATGGCGGATACCAGCCGTTTCCCCACTTCGATGCTGGAGGTTTCCAGGATCACATTGGGTTTGATTTCATAGACGCTGAACAGGGTATCCTGGACCCGGCGTACATTGTGGCCTTCGGTAATGGAGACGAATTCCTCGTTCTTGGCTTCGGTGATGTGGATGGGGGTCCCGGGCTTCACCCGCTGGGCCAGGGTGGTCATTTTGTTGGCTACCAGCACCACGTCTTCCGTTTCCACCAGTTCATACTTCAGTTCGTCGTTGGTGGGCGTGGTGGTGAGCACAGCCAGGTCCACGCCCCCGTTGAGGACTTCGTTTTCCGTAATGTTGCTGCCCGCTTCATGGATCTGGAGCTTGATATGGGGATACCGCTGACGGAACACCGGCATCACTGCGGGCAGCATCTGCATGGCCCGCTGGACCGGGATTCCCAGCCGCAGGGTGCCGTACCCTTCATATTGGATATCCGCCACCTCATGGAGCAGATTGGAGCTGATGGTGATCACCTGTTTCACCGCTGCAATGTATTTTTTCCCCGCTTCCGTGAGCACAATGGGATTGGTGTTCCGCAGGAAGATGGGAGCCCCCAGGTATTTTTCCACCGCCTTGATGGTCTGGCTCAGGGCCGGCTGGGATACGTGCATGGTCTTGGAAGCATTGGTGATGCTCCCTTCCTTGATGATTTCCATAATATACTGCGCATGTTTCAGGTTCATAACACCCTCCGTTTCCTTTTTTTTTCCCAAAAATTCCCCTATTTCCAAAGAAGTTTTAATTTCTTATATTTTGACACAATTGCACAAATCCCCGTACCCCGCATGGAGTGGGAGTTTCTGCCGTTTGATAAGGAATGACTTATACAGATTATATCATTATTTATATTCGATTTCCAATTTTTCCTGTGATACTATCAAAGTGCATCATAATGTACAATGTACGATTTTCAGAAGGAGTGATTTTAATGGAATTGAAGAAGGCAGCCATGGCTGGCACTGTTGAGTCTTCCGATGCCCAGATCACGGTAGAACCCGGGACCAACGGCATTGAGCTCACCATTGAAAGCAGCGTCATCCATCAGTATGGACGGCAGATCAAGGCTGTTGTCCTGGATACCCTGAAGAAACTGGACGTAACCAATGCAAAGGTTTCTGTTGTGGACAAGGGCGCTCTGGACTGCACTTTAAAAGCACGCGTGGAAGGCGCAGTGTTCCGTTCTGTCAACGAGGATCCTGATACGCCGAATCCCTGGGAGGTGCTGTAAGATGGTTATCAATACGAATCCGAACTTCAAGCGTCTGAGAAGATCCATGATGTTCCTGAACGCTCAAAAACCGAGCCTGGTCAAAGACCCGTATGTATACAAACCCGATTCCATTATGCTGGACCTGGAAGATGCCGTTGCAGAAAACCAGAAGGATGCTGCCCGGTACTCCCTGTTCCATGCCCTGAAAGAAATCGATTATCATGGCTGTGAAAGAGTGGTCCGGATCAACGGTCTGGAAACTCCTCACTGGAAAGAAGATATCCGTGTTTCCGTTGCCGGCGGCTGCGACGCCATCCGTCTGGCCAAGACTGAATCCGGCAAGGACATCAAGACTGTGGAAGAACACATCCTGGCCGCTGAAAAGGAATTCCACCGTCCCATCGGCAGCACCCTGATCATGGCTGCCATCGAATCCACCAAAGGGATGCTGAACCTGTATGACATCTGCACCTCTTCCGACCGTCTGTTCGGGATTGCTCTGTCCGGCGGGGACTACACCCGTGACCTGCAGACCAGCATTTCCAAGAGCGGTGTGGAACTGATGGGCGCCCGTCAGCAGATGGTAATCACCGCCCGTGCCACCGGCCGTATGTGCTTCGATACGGTGTACACCGACCTGGACGACATGGAAGGCTTCCGCAAGGATGTGGAAATGATCAAACAAATGGGCTTCGATGGGAAATCCATCATCAACCCCCGTCAGATCCCTGTCTGCCATGACGTGTTCACCCCGACTGAAAAACAGATCCGCTGGGCGGAAGCTGTGGTACGGGAAATCGATACCAAGAAAGCCATGGGTATCGGTGTATTCCAGCTGAACGGCAAGATGCTGGATATCGCCTTCTATGACGGCGCCAAGAGAACCATTTCCATGGCCAAGGCTGCCGGTGTGTACAAGGGGGATTTATAAGATGAAGAACGCAGTAGGTAGAGAGATTCCTGAAGAAATCCTGAAGCTGACCGGGAAAGACGCTTTTGCCGGCAGCTATGCCAAACATCAGAAAGTATACCAGGCCGCAACCCACAAAGTTGCCCCTGTGATTGACCCCAACTACAGCAAAGTAGTGGATTCCATTGAAGAAGTCCTGAAGAAATGCGGCATCAAAGACGGCATGACCCTGGGCTTCCACCATCATTTCCGTGAAGGGGACTATGTGGTGAACATGGTTATGGAAGCTGTCCACAAAATGGGCATCAAAGACCTGACCATCTGCGCCACCTCTCTGGGCAAGGCTCAGAACGCCATCGTTCCCATGATCGAAGACGGCACCATCACCAACATCCAGGCTTCCGGCGTACGGGGCAAGATCGGTGAAGCCATCTCCAACGGCAAACTGAAAGGCCTGGCCATCATGCGCAGCCACGGCGGCCGTGTCCGTGCCATCGAATCCGGCGAAACCCACATCGACATTTCCTTCATCGGTGCTCCCAGCGCTGATGACATGGGGAACTGCCGTGCAGTAGGCAGCCAGAACGGCGCTGACTGCGGCGTGCTGGGCTATGCTGCCGTAGACGCCCAGTATGCGGACAAAGTGGTTGTGGTTACCGATACCCTGGTACCCTTCCCCAACGTGCCTGCTTCCATCGACATGACCAACGTGGACTATGTGGTCAAAGTGGACGCCATCGGCGACCCCACCAAGATTGCCACCGGTGCTGCCAAACCCACCACCGACCAGAGAAAGCTCCTGATGGCCAAGTATGCCGCTGACTTCATGGTGCACACTCCCTGGTACAAAGACGGGTTCATCTACCAGACCGGCGTAGGCGGTGCTTCCATTGCCTCCACCAAATTCCTGGCAGAACATCTGCGGAAAGACAACATCCACATCGGGGTTGCCATGGGCGGTATTGCCCAGGCCATCTGCGAACTCCAGCATGAAGGCCTGATCGACAAGATTGCCGACACCCAGGATTTTGACATGGCTTCCATCGAAGACATCAAAACCAACCCCAACCATTACGAAATCACCACCTCCCAGTATGCCGATCCCTTCAACAAGGGCGCTTATGTGAACAAGCTGGATTATGTAATCCTGGGCGCACTTGAAGTGGATACCCACTTCAACGTCAACGTTGTGGTAGGTTCTGACGGCGTGATCACCGGGGCTCAGGGCGGCCATCCGGATACCGCTGCCGGTGCCAAATGCACCATCGTCATCGCTCCGCTGCTCCAGGGCCGTATCCCGGCTATCTGCACCGAATGCACCACGGTCACCACTCCTGGTGAAACCGTTGACGTGGTTGTCACCGACTACGGCATTGCCATCAACCCCCGCCGTCAGGATATCATCGATGCTGTAAAAGACACCGATCTGCCCATCTGCACCATCGAAGAACTGCGGGATACCGCATACAAGATGGTAGGCACTCCTGACCCTGTACAGTTCGGCGACCGGATCGTGGGCATCATCGAAGCCCGTGACGGTTCCGTTATGGACGTAGTCCGTCAGGTTAAGAAAGCGGAATTCTAATTCCATAAGTGAAAAAGCCATCCTTTCGGGGATGGCTTTTTTTTATTCTCCGATCCCTCACCCCCTTTTTTAAAATATTCTTAAATTATCTCTATTTATGTTCAAATGAAACAATTTCGCTTTTCTTCTGAAACCCGCATACAGCCTAGGGTTGCACCGTTTCTATAAGTATATGCTTATGGGATTTATTCCGATTTTTATATTCGTTTTCAATATGTTCATATGTTACTATGTATGAGTGTTATGCACTATTTTCCGGTTCCCGGACTTGCCCGTCCAGGGAACACCCCATTTTATTTCCAAAGGAGGAAATTGCACTATGTTTTTGGGCGTTGTTGGTTTCTTGATGGTTGTCATCATTGTGGCAGCTCTGATCCGTGGTAAATCCAACCCGGTTCCTCTGTTCGTGATGGTTCCCGTCATCGCTGCTCTGATCTGCGGGTTCACTCCTGTACAGATCTTCGATTTCGTAAAGGCCGGTGTTTCCAAGACCTGGTCCACCGCAGTACTGTTCATCTTCTCCATCGTTTACTTCTCCATGATGGGTGATATGGGCCTGTTCGATCCTATGGTAAACTGGCTGGTGAAAAAAGCCGGTTCCAACATCGTAATGGTTACCATTGCCACCGCCTGCATCGCCGTTATCTCCCACCTGGACGGCGCTCTGGCTTCCACCCTGCTGATCACCATCCCCGCCATGCTGCCGATCTACAAGAAACTGCACATGCGTCCTGTGGTGCTGGTGTGCATCATCGGTGCGGCCATGTCCATCATGAACCTGCTGCCCTGGGGCGGTCCTGTAGCCCGTACCGGCGTAGTGCTGAATGCTGACGTAAACGCTCTGTGGCAGCAGCTGCTGCCCCTGCAGGGCGTTGGTCTGATCATCCTGCTGGTATTCGCCGCTTACATGGGCGTTATGGAAAAACGCCGTGGAGCTGGTCTGAACCCTACCGGCAAAGCCGCTCAGCTGTCTGACGACGACGAAGACAAATCCGCTGACGATGATCTGTCCGCTGAAGATGCTGAATTCATGCGCCGTCCCAAGATGATCTGGTTCAACGGGATCCTGACCCTGTTCGTCATCGGCCTGCTGTGCTTCACCAAGATTCCTCTGTACGGTGCTTTCATGTTCGGTCTGGCTGTGGCCCTGGTTGCCAACTTCCATTCCGCCAAAGACCAGGCTCGTGCCATTAAGATGCACGCTGCCACCGCTCTGACCATGCCCATGATCCTGCTGGCTTCCGGCGTATTCCTGGGTGTGCTGTCCAAGACCGGTATGATGAAGGCTATGGCTCAGATGCTGATTGCCATCGTTCCTACCGCTCTGGGGCCCCATCTGCAGGATGTATTCGGGTTCTTCGCCGTGCCTATCGGCATGATGCTGGGTACCGACTCTTACTTCTTCGGCCTGCTGCCTCTGGCCATCGGTGTTGGTCAGCAGTTCGGCGTTGATCCTCACAACATGGCTATGGCCATGCTGATCGGGAAGAACTACGGCGTTATGGTTACTCCTCACGCTGCCACCACCTTCCTGGCCTGCGGCCTGGCTGGCATCTCCATCAAAGAACTGCTCACCTTCTGCGCACCGCGCCTGTGGGTCCTGTCCTGGATCTCCCTGGCCTGCGGCCTGATGCTGGGTCTGTTCCATCTGTAAGATTCATAAAAAAAGCCACCCCTTCGGGGGTGGTTTTTTTGTTACTGGTCCGCGTTTTCCCAAGAAGTTTTTATTGCTGTGAAAGTCTGAAAATTATATCCATTCCCCGAGCCCCGCATGGCACCTTGTTTCTGGCCTGTTTTATAAGAATTTTCTTATATATCGCATATTCATGTTTATATTAGTTTTCAGAAAGTTCATATGTTACCATGGTGGCGTAAGGAAAAGGATTCATCTTTCATCCGCTCCCGGATGCCTGCCCGCTCCGGAGGCAAAAATCCATTCAAAGGAGGAAATGCATTATGTTCTTGGGCATTGTTGGTTTCCTGATGGTTGTGATTATCGTGGCCGCTCTGATCCGCGGTAAATCCAACCCGGTACCTCTGTTTGTGATGGTACCTGTGATTGCGGCTCTCATCTGCGGGTTCTCCCCTGCGGAAATCTTTGGCTTTGTAAAAGCCGGGGTGAGCAAGACCTGGTCTACGGCTGTACTGTTCATCTTCTCCATCGTTTACTTCTCCATGATGGGTGATATGGGTCTGTTTGATCCCATGGTGAACTGGCTGGTGAAAAAAGCCGGTTCCAACATTGTGATGGTTACGGTGGCCACCGCCTGCATCGCTGTTATTTCCCACCTGGACGGCGCTCTGGCTTCCACCCTACTGATCACCATCCCCGCCATGCTCCCCATCTACAAAAAGCTCCACATGCGTCCTGTGGTGCTGGTGTGCATCATCGGCGCGGCCATGTCCATCATGAACCTGCTGCCCTGGGGCGGTCCTGTAGCCCGTACCGGCGTGGTGCTGAATGCTGACGTAAACGCTCTGTGGCAGGAACTGCTGCCCCTGCAGGGCGTTGGTCTGATCATCCTGCTGGTATTCGCCGCTTACATGGGGGTTATGGAAAAACGCCGTGGAGCTGGTCTGAATCCTACCGGCAAAGCGGCTCAGCTGTCTGACGACGACGAAGACAAATCCGCTGACGATGACCTGTCCGCTGAAGATGCTGAATTCATGCGCCGTCCCAAGATGATCTGGTTCAACGGCATCCTGACCCTGTTCGTTATCGGCCTCTTGTGCTTCACCAAGATTCCTCTGTACGGTGCTTTCATGTTCGGTCTGGCCGTGGCCCTGGTTGCCAACTTCCATTCCGCCAAAGACCAGGCTCGTGCCATTAAGATGCACGCTGCCACCGCTCTGACCATGCCCATGATCCTCTTGGCATCCGGTGTGTTCCTGGGGGTTCTCTCCAAGACCGGCATGATGAAGGCTATGGCCCAGATGCTGATTGCCATTGTTCCCGCAGCTCTGGGGCCCCATCTGCAGGATGTGTTCGGATTCTTCGCCGTACCCATCGGCATGATGCTGGGTACCGACTCCTACTTCTTCGGCCTGCTGCCTCTGGCCATCGGCGTTGGCCAGCAGTTCGGCGTTGATCCTCACAACATGGCTATGGCCATGCTGATCGGGAAGAACTACGGCGTTATGGTTACTCCTCACGCTGCCACCACCTTCCTGGCCTGCGGCCTGGCTGGCATCTCCATCAAAGAACTGCTCACCTTCTGTGCTCCCCGCCTGTGGGTTCTGTCCTGGATCTCCCTGGCCTGCGGCCTGATGCTGGGTCTGTTCCATCTGTAAGATTCATACAAAAAAGCCACCCCTTCGGGGGTGGTTTTTTTGTCAGCTGTCTGTTGACAGAATGGGCCCGCCTCAGCGGGCCCATTCCTTTACCATCTTCCTCAGCCGCTCTGCCAGTTTCTCTGTCAGCTGGCCTTTTTCCAGCTTCCACTGCCAGTTCCCGGTGGGGGTGCCCGGGGTGTTCATCCGGTATTTTCCCGGAAGGGCCAGCAGGTCCTGGGCAGGGACGATGGTCCAGCGGGCGTTCCGGCTGTACAGATACCGGATCAGGGGCTCCACCAGTTCTGCAGCCCGCTTCCGGTCCGGCACTCCGGCTTCCCGGGGCATTACCATGGCCCAGATTTTCTGGAAGTCATCCTCCTCCAGGTCTTCCTGGAGCCACCCCACCAGGGTGTTGTTGTCATGGGTTCCGGTATAGGCCAGGCACCCGGGTTCCGTGGCAAAATCCCTGATTCCGTCCTCACGGGTCCGGCTGTGGAACTGGAGGATCCGCATTCCCGGCAACCCCAGTTTTTCCCGGAGCTCTGTCACATCCCGGGTGATGATCCCCAGGTCTTCCGCCACAAAGCCCAGGTCCGGCACGGCCTGCTCCACGGCTTCAAAAAGAGCCGCTCCCGGCCCCGGGATCCACCGGCCTTCCCGGGCATCCTGCGCACCGGCTTTCACCCCCCAAACCGCTGCAAACCCCCGGAAATGGTCGATCCGGACCCAGTCTGCCTCTGTGGCCAGCACCTGGAACCGTTCCTGCCACCAGCGCCAGTTTTCCTTTTCCATAGCCTGCCAGTTGTACAAAGGGTTCCCCCACACCTGGCCCGTCCGGCTGAAATAATCCGGGGGTACTCCGGCCACTTCCGTGGGATATCCGTCCCCGTCCAGCTGGAACAGTTCCCGGTGAGCCCACACATCAGCACTGTCTGGTGCCACAAAGAGAGGCATATCCCCCAGGAGGGTGATGCCCCGGTCCCGGGCGGCCCGGCGGATCTGCTGCCAGGCTTTCCAGAACACGAACTGCCCTCCGGCGGCCCTGGTCATCTGGTCTGCCAGCTCCCGGCGGGCTTTCTCCAGGGCCTCCGGCTCCCGGTTTTTCAGTTCTTCCGGCCAGGTCTGCCAAGACTGCCCGGGAAACCTGCCCTGGAGAGCCCGGAACAGGGCATAATCCTCTAGCCAGTACCGGTTCTTCCGGCAGTATACGGCAAATTCCGGGTCCTCTTTCCGAGGCAGCGGGAAGGCCCCGGCAAACAGAGCTTCCTGACCTCCGAAAGCAGACTGGGACAAATAGGGAGAATCTCCCAGCCCTGGCGGATTGAGGGGCAGGATCTGCCAGATCTTCTGGCCGGCAGCCTGGAGGAAATCCAGGAACCGAAGAGCAGAAGCCAGGATCTCCCGGCCGTTTTCCCCGGGCAGGGAAGTGGGATGGAGGAGCACCCCGGCTCCCCGTTCCACCGGCCTGCCAGGGGCCTTCTCCGGGGCTTTTTCCCGGCACCGGTACACTACAGCGCTCCAGGGCGGCAGTTCCAGTACAAAGGAACCTCCCGTAACCAGCACCGGTTTTCTTTCCGTCTGCGTTGCTTCCAGCCAGTCCCCCAGGTTCCATACCGGTTCCAGTTCTCCGTACGCCAGGCCTTCCGTATCCACTTCCGCCTGGAGAGGCTGGTCTCCCCGGTTCAGGGCGATTACAAAGACTCCGTTTTCACCCGGCTGGCCGAACACGTCCCGGCCCCCTTCCAGGAACCTTCCATACACATACCCGTCTCCCTGGGCCCGGAAGGTCTGGAACCGTCCGGTGGACAGGGCAGTATGAGACCGGCGGAGCTGGATCAGGCTCCGACAGCAGCCTTCCAGCTGTTTGTCCTCCTTCCCCCAGGGGAAGGGCTTCCGGTTCTCCGGGTCCCTGCCCCCGGTGAGCCCGGCTTCATCTCCGTAATACACTGCCGGAGCCCCGGGAAGGGTCATCTGCCAGGCCCGGAGGAGTCCGTTGAGCGCCCGGGCCTTTTTCGGTTCATACCGGGCTTCCAACAGATTCCGGAGCCGCTCCACATCATGGCTCCCCAAAAGATTCAGCATGGCATACAGGTTCTCCCGGGGATAGTTCTCCACCTGCTGCCAGTACCGGCGGTCCGCTCCCTGGGCGTCCGTTTTCCCCAGGGCAAAATCCAGCATCAGGTTCCGGAGCACATAGTTCATCACGCTGTCCAGTTTCCCCCCGGACAGGTACTGGCGCTGGATTCCGTAGCTTTCCTTGTTGGAGGCGTCTTCCCACACTTCCCCGATAAGGGCCGCCTCCGGCTCCTTTGCCTTCAGTTCCTGGTAGAAACAGGTAAGGAACCCGTCGGGCAGTTCGTCGGCCACATCCAGCCGCCAGCCGCTGATCCCGGCATTCAGCCAGTGATGGAGCACGCTGTCTTTGTCCCGGATGATGAAATCCAGGTAGGAAGGCTCCGTTTCCGTCACTTCCGGCAGGGACCGGTCCCCCCACCAGCAGCCATAGTCTTCCGGATATTCCCGGAAATGGTACCACTTGTAATAGGGAGAAGCGGATCCCTGCCAGGCGCCCAGGCCCTTATAGGTCCCGGCCCGGTTGAAGTACCGGCTGTCGGCCCCGGTGTGGCTGAACACCCCGTCCAGGAGGATCCGCATCCCATGGTGCCGTGCTTCCCGGCACAGGATCCGGAAGGTTTCTTCAGAACCCAGGAAGGGATCGATGGCCTTGTAGTCCCCAGTATCGTACCGGTGGTTGCTCCGGGCCTGGAAAATGGGGTTCAGGTACAGACAGTTCACGCCCAGTTTTTCCAGATAGGGAAGCTTTTCCAGGATTCCCTCCAAGGTGCCTCCGTAGAAGTCGTAGTAGGCCACCTGGCCCTCTTTGTCCTTTACATAGCAGGGATTCCCTTCCCAGGCGCTGTGGATCAGGGCTCCCGGCTTTCCCTGGAACCGGTCCGCCGGCACCTTTCCCCGGCAGAACCGGTCCGGAAAAATCTGGTACACCACCGCCTGTTTCAGCCAGGCCGGCGTCACCGAGTCCCGGTCGTAGACGGTGATCTGGAAGGAAGGGGGCTCCCGGTCCCACAGCTGGCCCATTCCTCCCTGTTGGGCCTCATTGTTGCCGTACCAGCAGGTTTCCTCTCCCTGTCGGATCAGAAAATAATACCACACCAGGCAGCCCCGTTCCGGCACGGTGAAGGTGATTCCGTACCGGCGGGACCTGACTTCCGGTTCCTCCCCCGGCTGCCGGGCTTCCGCCCTCTCCGGGGCTTCTTGTTCTTTCTCTGTGCAGTCCATGGGCAGGAGGATTTCCCGTTCCTGTTCCCAGAGACGCAGAAAGACAGCCTCCGTCCCCCGTCCCTGCACCACAAGATGCAGGGTTACGGCAGTCCCTCCCGGAACCGCTCCGAAGGGGAAACGGCAGGCTGTCTGATGAGAATCATGATAGGCTGTAATTTCCACGATAATCGTCCTTTTCTGCTCCAGCCGGATTCCCGGAGTCCCTTACCGGAACTCCGGTTTTTTCCGGACGGCTTTCCGGACCGGCGTCTTCCGGGCCGTCTTCTTGTGGGCGGCGGTTTTCCGGAGGGCCCGTTTCCGGGTGCCGGCAGCTTTGGTCCGCAGTCCTTCCCCCGGTGCCTCTTCCGGCAGTTTTACCGCCACATCTCCCAGGGTCAGCTTCACAGCCGGGGCCAGGGCTTCCTCCGGTCCGGCGATCTTTTCATACAGAGCCTTGTAGGCCCGGGCGGACTTGTCCCAGCTGTTGTCACTGTGCATGGCATTGAGCACCAGCTTTTCCCACACCGTGTCCTCCTCATAGTCGCTGAGCCCCCGTTTGATGGTAAACAGCAGCTCATGGGCGTTGAAGTGGGCAAAGGACAGGCCGTTCCCTTCCCCGGAGAACTTTTCGAAGTTCTGGACCGAATCCCGCAGGCCTCCGGTGGCATGGACCACAGGAATGGTGCCGTATTTCATGGAGATCATCTGGCTCAGGCCGCAGGCTTCGTACCGGGAGGGCATCAGGAAGAAATCCGCCCCGGCATACACCCGATGGGCCAGATCCTCGCTGAACAGGATGTTCACGGACACCTTGTCCGGATACCGGGAGGCCAGGTCCGTAAGGGCCTGTTCATAAGCCTTGTCCCCGGTGCCCACGATGACCAGCTGGATGTCCTCCTGGAGCAGTTCGTCCATGATGCAGGTCAGAAGATCCAGCCCCTTGGCTTCCACCAGACGGGAGATCATGGCAAACACCGGCACCCGCCGGCTCACCGGCAGTCCCAGTTCCTTCTGGAGGGCTTCCTTGTCCAGGGGCTTCCGGATGAACACGTCTTTGTCCGTATAGCCATAGGGGATCCGAGGATCCTCCGCCGGGTCATAGGCCTTTTCATCCATGCCGTTGAGGATCCCGGTAATCTTCCCCTGGCACAGCCGCACATAGCCGTCCAGTCCTTCCCCGAAATAGGGATACCGGATCTCTTCCGCATAGGAGGGACTTACGGTGGTCACAGCATCCGCATATTCCATCCCGGCCTTCAGGTAGTTGACGCAGCCGCCGTTTTCGATTTTTCCGCTGTCAAACAGGCTCCGGGACAGCCCCAGCACATCCTCCACGATTTCCGGCCCGTAGATGCCCTGGTATTTCATGTTGTGGATGGTGAACAGGCTTTTGATGCCCTGGTAGAAGGGATCCTTCTGGAAGTCCTCCTTCAGGTACACTCCCATAAGCCCTGTATGCCAGTCGTTGCTGTGGATGATATCCGGCCGGAACCCGATATGGGGCAGCATGGCCAGCACCGCCCGGCAGAAATAGGCGAACCGTTCCCCGTCGTCGAAGAACCCGTACAGGCCCTCCCGTTTGAAATAATATTCGTTGTCGATGAAGAACACCGGCACCCCGTCTTCCAGGGTGATCTTTTCCACCCCTACGTACTGCCGGCGCCAGGCCAGATCCACGGTTCCCTGCCACACCTGTTCCATCCGACCACCGTATTTTTCCGCCACCTGGGCATATTTGGGGATCACCAGGGCTGTTTCCACCCCTTCCCGGCGGAGTTTGGCCGGCAGGGCCCCCATTACATCCGCCAGGCCCCCGGTTTTGATGAAGGGCACGGCTTCTGAAGCTGCCAATAACACTTTCATGGGAATCACCTTCTTCTTTCTTTACCCGGGAGATTGACTTTCTTGGTTCCGTCCCCTTCGGTTTTCCTGATTTTTTTCAAATAAAGCACACCCAGAGGCGGCAGGGTCAGCACCAGGGACTGTTCCCGGCCGTGGAAAGGCACCTTTTCCGTTTCCACCAGCACCCGGCCGTCCTCCCGGAGCGTCCCGCACCGGACTCCGCTGCCGCCGAACCCTTCGGCGTCACTGTTGAACACTTCTTCCCAGGTCCCCGGCTCCGGGGCCCCGATCCGATACTCCCGGCGTACCACCGGGGTGAAATTGCACACCACAACGGTTTCCGCATCCGGATCCTGTCCCTTCCGGACAAAGGCAATGACGCTGTTGTCCCGGTCGTCGCAGCTGATCCACTCAAAGCCGGTCCAGTCGTAATCCACCTGCCAGAATTCCGGGTGGTCCAGGTAGAAATGGTTCAGTGCCCGGCTGTAAGCCTGCAGTTCCTGATGCTTGGGATAATCCAGCAGCAGCCAGTCCAGCTGCTCCGCATACCGCCATTCGATGAATTGGCCGAATTCCCCGCCCATGAACAGCAGCTTCTTCCCGGGATGGCTCATCCAATACCCGTAAAAGGCCCGGAGCCCGGCAAATTTCTGCCAGTAGTCCCCTGGCATCCGGTCGATGAGAGATTTTTTCCCATGGACCACTTCGTCGTGGGACAGGGGCAGGATGAAGTTTTCCGAAAAAGCATAGTACAGGGAAAAGGTAATCAGGTCCTGGCACCCTTTCCGGTACAGGGGATCCGTGCTCATGTACTGGAGCATGTCGTTCATCCAGCCCATGTTCCATTTGTAGTTGAAGCCCAGGCCTCCCTGATCCGCCGGCCGGGACACCAGAGGCCAGGTGGTGGATTCTTCCGCCACCATAAGGGCCTGGGGCTTTTCCCGGAACACCGCCGTGTTCAGCTGCCGGAGGAATTCCACTGCTTCCAGGTTCTCCCTTCCCCCGTATTTGTTGGCCTGCCACTGGCCGTCCTTTTTCCCGTAGTCCAGGTACAGCATGCTGGCCACCGCGTCGATCCGGAGACCGTCGAAATGGTATTCCTCCAGCCAGAACAGGGCACTGGATATGAGGAAGCTCCGTACTTCCGGCCGGCCGTAGTCGAAGTTCATGGTGTCCCAGTCCTTGTTTTCCGCCAGCAGGGGATTCCCCGATTCGTATAAAGGCTCCCCGTCAAAGAACCGGAGCCCATGGGCATCCCGGCAGAAATGGCCAGGGACCCAGTCCAGGATCACCCCGATGCCGTTCCGGTGGAACTGGTCCACCAGATACATGAGATCTTCCGGCTTCCCATACCGGCTGGTGGGAGCGAAATACCCGGTGGCCTGGTACCCCCAGGACCCGTCAAAGGGATATTCACACAGGGGCATGAATTCCACATGGGTATAGCCCATGTCCTTCACATAGGGCACCAGGGCATCCGCCAGTTCCCGGTAGCTCAGGAAGCTGCCGTCTTCATGACGCCGCCAGCTGCCGGCGTGGACTTCGTAGATGTTCATGGGCCCATGGTAGGAATCGTATTTTGCCCGGCTCTTCTGCCAGGCTCCGTCCCGCCACCGGTAGTTCAGGGAAGCCACCACCGAAGCGGTGTCCGGCCGCAGCTGGGCCCGGAATCCATAGGGATCCGCCTTCAGGATGGTTTCCCCGGAAGCGGTGATGATGGCATATTTATACAGGGTCCCTTCCGGCAGATCGGGAACAAAGGTTTTCCAGATTTCCCCGTCTTCTGCCCGTTCCATAGGGTTGGCTTCCGGATCCCAGTGATTGAAATCCCCCACCACACTGACCTTTTGGGCATGGGGAGCCCAGAGGGAAAAACGGACACAGGGTTTCCTGCGCCATACGGTCCGGTGGGCTCCCAGGAGACGGCAGCTGTTTCCGTTGGTCCCGTTGTGGAACAGGTACATACTGTATGAATCAATGGCACTCAGACGCATAAGGGCTCCTTTCCATGGTTCAGACCCGTACGGGCTTCACCTTCCAGATGTCCCGGGCATACTGGGACACGGTCCGGTCGCTGGAGAAATGGCCGGACTGGGCAATGTTCACCGCCGAAGCCCGGAGCCATCCCGGCCGGTCCTGATACCGGCGGAGGATTTCCTGATGGGCTTTCCGATAGGCATCGAAATCCTTCAGGACGAAGTATTCATCGTTCCGCCGGAGCAGGTCTTCATACAGCTGGCTGAACAGGGGATTGGCCTGGAAGATTTCCAGTACCCGGCGGATTTCCTCATCCTGCCGGTACAGTTCCCAGGAGGAATAGCCCCCCTCCCGGTAGAACTTCTGGACTTCTTCTGCCCGGAGGCCGAAGATCACGCAGTTGGCGTCCCCCACCAGCCGGCGGATTTCCACATTGGCTCCATCCAGGGTCCCCAGGGTAATGGCCCCGTTCATCATGAACTTCATGTTGCCGGTTCCGGAAGCTTCCTTGCTGGCGGTGGAAATCTGCTCGCTTACATCCGCCGCCGGGAACAGCCGCTGGCCCAGGGACACATTGTAGTTTTCCAGGAACAGCACCTTCAGTTTTTCCCGCACCCGGGGCTCTCGGTCGATGAGCTGGGAAACAGTATGGATCAGCTTGATCACCACCTTGGCCTCCCCGTAGGAAGCTGCCGCCTTGCCGCCAAAAATAAAGGTCTGGGGCAGAGGCACCGCTTCCGGGTCCTCCAGCAGACGGAGATACAGGGAATACACATGGAGGATGTTCAGCAGCTGCCGCTTGTACATGTGAAACCGCTTGATCTGGATGTCAAAGACGGAATGGGGATCGAGGGTGATCCCTTTGGTCTCCTGGACCCACCGTGCCAGGGCATCCTTACGGTCCTGCTTCACCTGTTCCAGTTTTTCCTGGAAGACAGGGTCGTCCCGGTAGGCCATCAGGTCCTTGAGTTTTTTCGGGTGCCGGATCCACTCCGTGCCGATGGTGTCAGAAATAAGAGAAGCCAGGGGTGGATTGGATTCCAGCAGCCACCGGCGGTGGGTCACCCCGTTGGTCTTGTTGTTGAACCGGTCCGGGAACACCTCATAGAAGGGGTGCAGAGTGCTTTCCTTCAGGATTTTCGTGTGGAGCTCTGCCACCCCGTTGACACTGTGGCTGCCCACCACTGCCAGATTGGCCATGCGCACCTGGCCGCCCCAGAGGATGGCCACCTGTTCCGCCTTGTCTTCCCGTCCCGGAAATTTCTTCCGGTAGGCGGCCAGCCACCGGCGGTTCAGTTCTTCCACAATGAGATACACCCGGGGCAGCAGGCTCTGGAACAGGGGAATGGACCACCGTTCCAGGGCCTCCGGCATAATGGTGTGGTTGGTGTAGGATATGCTGGATACCGTAAGGTTCCAGGCTTCCTCCCACCCCAATCCCTCTTCGTCCAGAAGGATCCGCATCAGTTCCGGGATTAAAAGGGCAGGATGGGTGTCGTTGATGTGAAGGGCCACATGCCGGGGGAATTCCCGGATGTCCCGGTGGAGCCCCCGGTAGTGGCGGACAATGCTCTGAAGCCCGGCGGATACGAAGAAATATTCCTGCATCAGCCGCAGCTTCCGGCCTTCTTCCGTGGAATCATCCGGATACAGGAACCGGGAGATCTGCTGGGTGGTGTCCTGGTACTGGAGGATCTTCCGAAAGTCCCCGCCCTGGCTGGGGCTCAGGATCCCGTCCGGGGCATATTCCGCCTGCCACAGCCGGAGGGTGTTCACCGTATGGTTCCGGTACCCGGGCACCGGCACGTCATAGGGGATGGCCAGCACCGAGCTGTATCCCTCATGGACGCATTCCAGCCCCCCCTTGCCGTCCGGGCGCATGTAGCAGTTCCCCCCGAACCGGACATGGACCGCCTTGTCCGACCGTTTGGTTTCCCATGGGAACCCGTCCTGGAGCCAGGTATCCGGCAGTTCCACCTGCTGACCGTCCACAATATGCTGTTCAAAAAGACCGTACTGGTACCGGATGCTGCACCCGTGGCCCGGCAGCTGGAGCGCTGCCATGGAATCGATGAAGCAGGCCGCCAGACGGCCCAGGCCTCCGTTCCCCAGCCCCGGATCCGCCTCCTGGGGCAGGATGGCATCCAGATCGAACCCCAGTTCCCGGAGTCCTTCCCGGGCCAGGTCCTCCATGCCGCAGTTCATCAGGTTGGCATCCAGCAGCCGGCCCAGCAGGAACTCGATGCTGAAATAATACACCTGCTTGGCCTGCCGGGAATCGTACCGCTGTTCCGTAGCCAGCCAGTCATCATAGATCAGGTCCTTCACCAGATTGGCCAGCACCAGGTACACCTTTTTGGGACTCAGGGCTTCCGGTTCCTCATTGAACAGGACCTTGGCCTTCTGGGTGAAGAGACTGACAAATTGTTTTGGATTTTTCCAGGTTTTCGTAATGACCCCGCCTTCCTTTTCCGCAGCCGGACAGGTCAGAGGATATCATACTGGATCACGCACAGGGGCGCATCCGGCTTTCCGTTGAGAAACGCTTCCGGCTGGACTTCCTGGTTCTTGTCGCAGATTACCCGGTCCACCCGGGCTTCTTCGCCGATCACCGTGTTCTGCATGATGATGGAATTCTTCACCACCGCATTCCGTCCCACCCGCACCCGGCGGAACAGGATGGAGTTTTCCACGGTGCCTTCGATGACACATCCGTCCCCCACCAGGGAGTTGGTGACTTTGGCATCCGCCATGTATTTGGCCGGAGCCTCATCCTTCACCTTGGTGTAGATTTTCCGGTCCGGCCGGTACACGGCCTTCCAGTTGTCCAGGTTCAGCATGTCCATATTGGCTTCGTAATAGCTTTTAAGAGAATGGATCCGTTTGGCATAACCCCGGTATTCATAGCCGTAGATCCCGGGATGGGACGCGTTCCGGGCCATCACGTCCATAAGATACTGGTTGGGATCCTGGGCAAAGGCCCTGCGGACCATGGCCACGAACAGGCCTCCGTCCAGGAGCATGCTCCCCAGGTAGATTTTGTCCCCCTTCTTCAGGGTTTCTGATTTCACCAGTTTGGTCACATGGCCGCTTTCGTTGACGGATACCACATATCCGTCCCCTTCACAGTCCGCTTCCAGGGTCTTGTACACCAATGTCACATCCGCATTCCGGTTCCGGTGATAGTGGAGCAGCTGGTTGTAGTCGATGTTGTGGACCACATCGCAGCCGGAAAGGAGCAGGTAGTGGTTCCGTTCCCGTTCCACGAACCTCAGATTCTTGTAATAAGTCCGGATGTCCCCGGTCTGAGGATTGGTCACTTCCCGGGCCTCGTCCACCGGCAGGTAGAACAGACCGTGCTGTTTCCGGGCCAGGCTCCAGTCCTTACCGGACCGGACATGGTCCAGTACGGAACGGCTGTGGAAGGGCAGCAGCAGCCCCACCGTGTCCACCCCGGCGTTGACCATGGTGGACAGGGCAAAATCGATGAGCCGGTATTTCCCGGCAAAAGGTTCAGAAGCCATGGGCCGTTTCCTGCTCAGTTCCGCCATGTAATTGGGCCCCTGAAGATTGATGAGCCCGATGATGTTGTTATCCATTGACCACCGCTCCTTTCCCGTCCTTCTTTCTGCTGGGGCCTGCCGGCTGGACCTGTGCTTCCAGTCCTTCGCTGCCGGTGACCACATGGTCGTTGCCGAACACTTTGATGCTGCCGGCGGCGCCCCGGATCACTGCGCCAGCCCGTACCCGGCACCGTTCACCCAGGATGGCATGGTCCACCACCGCGCCTTTTTCCACCACCGTACCGGGCATCAGCACCGAATCGGTGACCGTGGCCCCTTCTTCCACCGTTACATTGTAGAAAATCACGGAATGGAACACGTTCCCCAGGATTACCGCCCCTTCCCCGGTGAGAGAACTGATCACCGAGGCATTGGGTCCCACATAGTGGGCGGGCAGGGACTGGTTCCCGGAATAGATCCGCCAGTCGGGGTCGTTGAGGCTGATGGGCGGGTTGTCGGACAACAGGTCCATATTGGCCTGCCACAGGCTTTCAAAAGTCCCCACATCCTTCCAGTACCCTTCGAAAGGATAGGCGAAGGTGGGCACTTTGTCTTCCAGCAGCCGGGGGATGATGTTCTTCCCGAAATCATGGTCCGAATCCTCCCGGGCCGCATCTTCCATCAGGTACTGTTTCAGCACATCCTTGTCGAAAATGTAGATGCCCATGGACGCCAGGTTGCTTTTGGGCTGGGCGGGTTTTTCCTCGAATTCCCGGATGCTCATATCCTCATTGGCGTTCATGATCCCGAACCGGGACGCTTCGGAAAGGGGTACCCGGAAGGTGCTGACGGTGACCTTGGCCCGGTGCTTTTTGTGGAAAGCCAGCATGGTGCTGTAATCCATGGAATAGATATGGTCCCCGGACAGGATCAGTACATACTGGGGATCGATCATGTCCAGGAAATTCAGGTTCTGGTAGATGGCATCCGCCGTGCCCTGGTACCAGTTGGAGGAGTCCTTGTCGTTCATGTAGGGAGGCAGCACAAAGGTGCCCCCGCTGTCCCCGCTGTCCAGGTCCCAGCTGCTTCCGTTGCCGATGTACCAGTTCAGTTCCAGAGGCTGGTACTGGGTCAGGATCCCCACGGTACCGATCCCGGAATTCCGGCAGTTGCTGAGGGTAAAGTCAATGATCCGGTATTTGGCGCCGAAAAGCACCGCCGGTTTGGCCACGTTTTTGGTCAGGACTCCCAGACGGCTGCCCTTGCCGCCGGCCAGGATCATAGCCAGACATTCTATTTTCCTCAAAATCATCGCCTCCTGTAAAGATAGGTGCTGCATGTTTTTCGTATACAACTGTCTGCAAGCTGGTAAGAACAGGAAAATATACCCCTGCAGTCGCTGTCTCTTTGTCTATTTTACCATATTTATGAAAAAAAGGGGCTGTTGCATAAGCAACAGCCCCTTTTTTGAGGTCTTGAGTCGTGAGGCTCGGACCAATGGATAGAACCTGTCCTTTGGCCAGATTCATTTGAAGAAAAACGCAGCCAGTAGGCTGCTAACCCACCACCATTGCGCAAGCGCAACGGTCCCCCGCCCTTTTCAAGGGCGGATACTATTACGCAGGCTGCTCTCCCGTGTCACAAAAGCATTGGGCCGAAGGCCCAAGCGTATATCCGCCCTTTTCAAGGGCGGATACTATCACGCAGGCTGCTCTCTCGTGCCACAAAAGCATTGGGCTGAAAGCCCCAGCGTATATCCACCCTTTTCAAGGGCGGATACTATCACGCAGGCTGCTCTCTCGTGTCACGAAAGCATTGGGCCGAAGGCCCAAGCGTATATCCGCCCTTTTCAAGGGCGGATACTATCACGCAGGCTGCTCTCTCGTGCCACAAAAGCATTGGGCCGAAGGCCCAAGCATATATCCGCCCTTTTCAAGGGCGGGGGACCAGCCGCAAGGCTGGTGGTGGGTTAGCAGCGTCAGCTGCGTTTCCCATCCCGGCCAAAGGCCGACTGCGTTTGGCTTCTACTTGTTCCGTACTTCAGACGCCACACAGGAAGATGCGGTGCCTGATGGGCCGCCTCTTCCGCCGCTCAGCCGGTCCGCAATGAGCAGGATGGCGTTCCCTGCCCAGAACAGCATGCCCAGCTGACTGTTGAACAGGGTATGGTCAGTAAGGCCGCTGATAAAGATCCCCACCAGGGAAGCCATGTACCCGCAGGCCACCCCCCTCAGCCAGGGCAGGGTCCGGTTCCGGTGCCGGATTTCCCGGGCCAGCAGGAACAGCCGGACCATCACACAGAGAAACAGCAGCAGCCCTGGTATCCCCAGTTCTGCCGTTACGTTCAGCAGCAGGTTATGGCTGTGGTACATGAACACATCTTCCGAAATGAAGAAGTTGTAATCCGGGAAGGCATAGCCATATCCATACCAGCCCACTCCGAAAGGATGGTCCCGGATCATGTCCAGGGAGCTTTCCAGGTAGAAGAACCGCAGTTCCGCGGACGTGTCATGGACGGAAAAAATGGACATGAGCCGTTCCGCCAGCTGGTTCCAGAACAGGTACAGCACCCCCAGGCCCCCTCCAATGAAGGGCAGGAAAGCCTTGTGATAGAAGGCTCCGGCAAAGATGAACAGCACCCAGAAATAGGCCACCCAGTTGCCCCGGGAAAAGGTCAAAATCAGGCAGGCGGTGGAGAGAAGGAAGATCCCCACCAGGGCCCACCGGGTCTTTCCTCCCTTCAGAGGAGCGAAAAGCCCTTCACAGTAAGCCACCGTGGACACCAGGAAAGTGCCCAGGATGTTGGGATTCACCAGGGTGGAAATGGCCCGCCGGGACAGATGCTTGAAAGCCTGGTGGTCGATCCATTCCATATTCTGGAGACTGGTGCCGAAGAAATACTGCCAGATGCCGAAGGCCGCCACGATCCCGGCAGAGATCATGAAGATCTTGGTCAGGAACAGGGTCCGGCGGCCGGTACTGGCGTACCGGAGCACCAGGTAGAAGATCCCCGCCTCCTGGCCCACCACCCACAGCCAGTTCAGGGCGCAGGCGGCCGGGTTTTCCGACCACAGGGTGCTGACCCCGCTCAGGATGAACAGGGCCCACAGGGGCCGGCTGATGGTCCGGGGAATCTGGATGGCCGGCCAGAACTGCCCGGTCTTCCAGATGTTCACCAGGTTCAGCAGGAAACAGATGCTGAACACGATTCCCGCCCCCAGCTGATGCAGGGGCAGGATGAAAAACAGCAGAGAAAGGACCCCGAAAATAATCTGATTCAGGTTCCAGGATGCGGGGAGACCCCAGCCTTGCGGTCTTCCCATGATCTTACCGGTCCAATCCCAGTTCCTTGAAGGTGCCGATGAGATACAGGGACCCACAGACGATCACCACGTCCTCCGGCCCCGCTTCCGACACCGCCCGTTGGTAGGCAGCGGTGAGATCCTCCATGGGAACCGCATTCTTGTGGAGCCGCTGGGCCAGTTTTTCCGGTTTCTCCGACCGGTCTCCCTCATGGGCCAGCACCGTATAGATGGTGTCTTCCGGACAGAACAGGATGTCCGATACCTGGCTCACGTCCTTGTCCGCCATCATACCGAACACGTAGATCCGCCGGGCTTTGGGATAATACTCATCCAGAGCCTTCCGGAGCACCGTCACCCCGGAGGGATTGTGGGCCCCGTCCAGGATAATGTCCGGGTTCCGGTGGATCCGCTCCAGCCGTCCCGGCCACCGGGCTGCCTCCATCCCCCGGAGCATGGCCGCCTCATCAGGCACCCCGTGCTTGTCCCGGAGGATCTCCGCTGCCGTAAGGGCCGCCGCCCCGTTGAGGATCTGGTGTTCCCCGGGCAGGTGGATGGCCACTTCCAGTTCCTTTTCTCCCAGCCGGTACAAAAAGGTCTGGGTGTCCATGGAACTGGTGAGTTCTTCGGTGGAAAAATCATCCCCATATACATACAGAGGGGCATGGTTGGCTTCCGCCGCACCCCGGATCACTTCCAGAGCCTTCCCTTCCGCCTCCGTCACCACCGGCACCCCCGGTTTGATGATTCCCGCCTTCTGGGCGGCAATGGCTTCGATGGTCTTCCCCAGCCGTTCCGTGTGTTCCAGGGTCACATTGGTGATCACGGACACCTCCGGGCTAATGATGTTGGTAGAATCCCACAGGCCGCCCATGCCCACTTCGATCACGGCACAGTCCACCTGCTTTTCCGCAAAATACAGGAAGGCCATGGCGGTGATGAATTCAAACTGGGTGGGCTGTTCTCCTCCCTGGGCCAGGAACCGGTCCAGAGCGGCTTTGGTCTTTTCCGTTACCGCGGCAAAGTCTTCATTGGAAATCTCTTCCCCGTTGAGGCAGATCCGCTCGTTGTACCGGACAAAGTGGGGGGAGGTGTAGCTCCCCACCTTCAGCCCCGCCTGCTGGAGCATGTTGGCCAGAAATGTGGTGACACTGCCTTTGCCGTTGGTCCCGGTCACATGGACGGTCCGGATCTTCCGTTCCGGATGGTCCAAAAGGGCTGTAAGCCCCTGGATCCGTTCCATGCCCAGATGGATGCCGAACTTGCCCAGGCTTTCTACATAGTCTACTGCGTCCGCATATTCCATAGTCTGCTCCTTTCCCTTTTACAGGCTGCGCAGGGTTGCCATCCGTTCCTTCAGGCCGTCGATCCGCGCCAGGATCTCCGTCTGTTTGGTCTTTTCCTTTTCCACCACTTCAGCAGGTGCTTTGGCCAGGAAGTTCTGGTTGCTCAGTTTCCCGGCAGCCCGTTTGGCTTCCTTTTCGGCTCCGTCCAGTTCCTTCTGGAGACGGGCCAGTTCCTTGTCCACATCGATAAGGCCCTTGAGAGGCAGGTACACCTTGGCTCCGTTCACCACGGCCGCCATGGCGTTTTCCTGAGCGGCGTCATCCATGGCCCCCAGGGTCAGGACATCCACCGTACCCAGCTGCCGGATGTAATCCCCGTTGGCGGCAAACACATCCCGGAGGTCGGCATCCACCAGCACCGTGGCCGGAGCCTTGTGGCCGGGAGCCGCGTTCACTTCCGCCCGCATGTTCCGGATGGCCTTGATCACATCCATCACCGCAGTCATCTGTTTTTCCACGGTGTCGTCCATCAGCCCTTCATCCGCCACCGGCCAGGGAGCGATCATGATGCTCTGGCCTTCATGAGGCAGGTGCTGCCAGATTTCTTCCGTAATGAAAGGCATGTAGGGATGGAGCAGCTTCATGGCGTCGCCCAGTACCCGGCACAGTACCGTCTGGGCCGTAGCCCGGGCAGCGGCGTTTTCCCGATCGTAGAGACGGGGTTTGGCCAGTTCGATGTACCAGTCGCACACTTCTCCCCAGATGAAGTCATAAATCAGCCTGCCCGCTTCGCCCAGTTCGAATTTTTCCAGGTAGTTGGATACATCCCGGATGGTGTGCTGGAGCCGGGACAGGATCCATTTGTCCGCCAGGGTGAGCGGTGCTTTTTCCGCATCCTTGTCATAACCGTCCAGGTTCATGAGAGCGAACCGGGAGGCGTTCCAGATTTTGTTGGCAAAATTCCGGGTGCTTTCGATCCGGTTCCAATAGAACCGCATGTCGTTCCCCGGAGTATTGCCGGTGATCAGCATGAACCGCAGGGTATCCGCCCCGTACTTGTTCACCACTTCCACCGGGTCGATGCCGTTGCCCAGGGATTTGCTCATCTTCCGGCCCTGTTCGTCCCGGACCAGTCCGTGGATGAACACGTGCTTGAAGGGTTCCTTCCCCATGAATTCCTCACCCATGGTGATCATCCGGGCCACCCAGAAGAAGATGATGTCATAGCCGGTGACCAGCACGCTGGTGGGATACCAGTGTTCCAGTTCTTCCGTCTTTTCCGGCCAGCCGAAAGTGGAGAAGGGCCACAGGCCGGAGCTGAACCAGGTGTCCAGGCAGTCTTCTTCCTGATGGATGTGGGTGCTGCCGCATTTGGGGCAGGCGGTGAGATCCGTCCGGGAAGCAGACACTTCCCCGCAGTCGTCGCAGTACCATACCGGGATCCGGTGCCCCCACCAGATCTGCCGGGAAATGCACCAGTCATGGATGTTTTCCAGCCATTGGAGATAGGTTTTGGTGAACCGGCTGGGAACAAATTCCGTATGGCCTTCGGTGACGCATTTAATGGCTGCTTCCGCCAGGGGTTTCATCTTCACGAACCACTGGGTGGACACCATGGGTTCCACCACATGGTGGCAGCGCTGGCAGTGGCCAACGGAGTGGGGAGCATCTTCGATTTTCACCAGAAGGCCCATGTCCTTCAGATCCTGGACAATGTGCTTCCGGCATTCATACCGGTCTTCCCCTTCGTATTTGCCGGCCTCTTTGGTCATTTTCCCGTCCAGGCCGATGACCACGATCTGTTCCAGGTTGTGCCGCTGGCCCACTTCATAGTCGTTGGGGTCGTGGGCCGGGGTGATTTTCACCGCGCCGGTACCGAATTCCAGGTCCACATATTCATCGGCGATAATGGGGATTTCCCGGTTGGTGGTGGGCAGGGCGATTTTCTTCCCCACCAGTTTCCCGTACCGTTCATCCTTGGGGTTCACGGCCACGGCAGTATCTCCGGGGATGGTTTCCGGACGGCTGGTGGCGATGGTCAGGTACTGATCCTTTTCGCCCACAATGGGATAGTTGATGTACCACAGGGCACCAGCATCGTCCTGGTGTTCCACTTCCACATCGGACAAAGCCGTACGGCAGTTGACGCACCAGTTGATCATCCGGGTACCCTTGTAGATCAGGCCCTTTTCATAAAGGCTCACAAAGGCTTCCCGGACCGCCTGGCTCAGGCCTTCGTCCATGGTGAACCGCTGCCGGTCCCAGTCGCAGGAAATCCCCAGGCTCTTCAGCTGCCGGACGATTTCGTCCCCGTAGGCTTCCTTCCATTTCCACACCCGTTTGATGAATTCTTCCCGGCCCAGATCGTACCGGGTCAGGCCTTCCTTCTTCTTCAGTTCCTCTTCCACCTTGATCTGGGTGGCCAGTCCTGCATGGTCATAGCCCGGCAGCCAGCAGGTGTTGTCCCCCATCATCCGGTGCCAACGCACCAGGATGTCCTGGAGGGTATTGTCCAGGGCATGGCCCATGTGGAGCTTGCCGGTAATGTTGGGAGGCGGGATCACCACACTGAAGGGTTTCCGGCTCTTGTCCACCGGCTGATGGAAAAAGCCGTGATCGATCCAGTATGCATACCATTTCTTCTCCACCGCAGCCGGATCATAGACCTTGGGGATGTTGTTTTCTTCTGCCATAACTCTGCCTCCTTAAAAAAATAAACCCGTCCTGCTGTATAGGACGAGTTGTTCGCGGTACCACCTACATTCTCAATTGCTTGAGCACCTTAAAGCGGCGTAACGTGCCGTGACGGACAGGGCTTTCCTCCTGCCGGCTCCAGGACGACTTCCAGCGCATTGCCCGGATGCTTCCACCACCCGCATCCTCTCTGCCGGTACAAGGGGCGCTGTACTCCTTCCCATCATCGCCTTTGGCTGTATGGTTGTATGGAGTCATTGTAACAAGGGGGCGCGGGATTGTCAATGGGGTGGACCCTTTCAAATCCCCGTCAACGGTCAGCGGCCGTTGAACGCCGACAGAAAAGGGGTGCTGCACAAAACGTGCAACACCCCCTTTTTCACAGCGCCTCGATCTGCCGGCACAGCATCTTGCCTACGCTGTCGGCCATTTTATCCAGATCCCGGACTTCCACACAGTCTTCCCCGAAGATCTTCCGGGCATCTTTCATGATGTGCTGATTCTCTCCGTTGATGAGCCCGATAATCCGGATCCCTTCCCGGCGGAGGCTGGCGGCTTCGTCAGCGGTGTTGGCCACGGCTTTTTCATCCCGGTATTCCGAAGAGCTGAACAGCCCGTCTCCCACCAGAGGCTTGTCGTCGTTGGGCTCCGCATCCGTGAGCATGATGAGGATCTTTTTGGTCTGGGTAAAGTCCCCCATCAGCTGCCGGGCTCCCCGGAGGGCCAGCCCGTCCCGGTTCCACCCGGTGGCCACATAGTTGAAGATATTGGTGCACCGCTTCTTGTCCGCATAGTCCTTGAACAGGGTGAGTACCGTATAGTTCCGCAGAGTGCAGAAGGAATACACCTGGTAGGGAATCCCGCACTGGCGGAGACTTTCGGCGATCACATAGGCCTGGGAGGCGATTACCTGCTGATACTCCCCCCGGGAGGCGGAAGCATCCAGCATCAGATCCACGGTGAAATCCGGGCTGGAGACGGTCTCCCGTTCGAAGAACACCCGGCTGTCATTCACCTTCAGGGCCCGCCACACCAGGCCGGGTACCAGTTCCCCTTCCTTGGCGGGCACCGGCAGCCGGGTCTGGGCCATGCGCATGACGCTCCGGAGCTGGCTGGTGAGCCGGGCAATGCTCTTCCGGCACTGTTCCCCGTGATCCTTGTAGTAGGCCAGGTTCTTCACCCGCTGGGCGTGAGCTCCCTCAAGCCAGCGGGAAGCTTCCCCGGTGGCCCCTTTGCTCCCCAGCCGGCCCCGGGTAAAGTGGAGATGGCACCCCTGATGAGGCCCGTTGCACCAGGCCTGGTCAATATCCAGCATTTTCCGGGGCGGGTAGATGCTGGCGCCGAAACAGTCGATGATATAGTTGTAGTTTTCCGACGCCGTCTGGCCGGTGATAATGGCCATGAGCCCGTTGTGGGCGTTTTTCCCGGCCAGGATGTCCATGGCCTGCTTCTTGGAATAGAGAAAATTGAACACGCTTTCCTGCTTCCGGAACACATGGGGCAGCAGCCAGTCGATAAAGTCCCCCAGGCCTTTGCTGATGATGACTTTTTCCAGGCTTTCCCGGACCAGGAAATGGGAGACGAAGTACTTTTTGGTGATCTTCCGGAAATGGTCGCACAGCTGCTTGGTATCCCAGGCCGGATCGAAGCAAAGATTGGCATAGAGCCCCTTGGCCCAGGGGTCATGGAGATCCAGTCCCTCCCCCAGCACCTCGTGCCACCGTGCCGCCTGCATTTCGTGGGCCACTCCGGTTTTGTCCAGTTTGGTGCCGTCAAAATAGGCCCTGGCATGCTGCTGCCGGAGATAGGGCAGCACCGGCCGCACCGGAGCCTCCTTGGCGTAGGTGGCGTATTCCAGTCCCAGCCAGAACAGGTCCGTAAAGGTATCCCGGAGAGCGCTGTCTTCCATTTCCTCGAACATCTGGTGGATCAGCTTCACATCATAATATTTCCGGGTGAAGCCCACCACCGCGTTCAGATACAGATCCGGGGTACCCTGTTCCGTATAGGCCAGGAAATCGGGATCAAACCGGTAGTCCCAGGACACGTCCCATACGATATTCAAAGCCCGGCGGCGTTTGGCATCGTACTTGAGTTTTCCCATGGTTCCTCAGTCCTCGAAAATGTCCTTTTTGGTATAGTTCCCGGGAATGTGGAGATTGATCACGTCCCGGATCAGCCCCGGTTCATATTCATCGAAGGATTTGTTCACGATTCCCAGATCCAGGGCCTTGTGGGCTTCCAGCCCGGCTTCCATCAGGTGGATGGCATCCAGCATCCCCCGCAGGTCCAGGGCCTTTTCAGAGATTTCGCTTTCCTGGCATTTCTTTTCCAGGTCCTTGAAGATCTGACAGAAGGCCTTCCGGGGTTCCTTCCGCAGTCTGGGGAATTCGTCCTGGAGCAGCCGGTCCAGGGATTCCATGGAAATGGGCGGCAGCTGGATCACCGCAAACCGGGAAGCCAGGGCTTCGTTCAGTTCCCGGGTACCGGAATAGCCGTAGTTCATGGTGGCGATGAACCGGCAGGCCTTGTGGGCATGGAGCAGGTCATAACCGGGAATATCCACCGTATGCCGGAAGTCCAGCAGAGAATGGAGCACAGCCATGGCTTCGTTCCGGGCCATGTTGATTTCATCGAAGACCCCGAATCCCCCTTTCACCGCGCACTGGTACACCGGTCCGGGACGGAATTCCACTTCCCCGTTTTTGAAGGTATCAGTGCCCAGCATCCCGGTGGCATCCATGTTGATGTGGAAGGACACGTTCCACATGGGACGGCCGAACACCGCTGCCAGGTTCTCCGCCAGCACGTTCTTCCCGGTGGCCTTGGGTCCGGCCAGCAGCAGATTCTGGCCGCACAGAAGGGCCGCAATGGCCTCTTCCCACACATCCTTTCCATAATAATGGAAATGGGGCACAGGGACACGGGCCGTCAGGTCTTCCGGGGTGGGAAATTCCTTCCGGTACGCCCGGATCCCCTGGATCAGTTCCGGGTTGATTTGTTCACTCTCTAAAAATTCCAGCATCATAAGGGCTCCCCTCGCTTGACATTTGCATCAGTAATTATTATAGCACAAAAGGGGGCATTGCACGTTACGTGCAATGCCCCCTGATCGTCAGCGGTCAGCTGCCGTTGACAGTTCTGCTGCTCCTGCTGCAGAACCTTATTCCGGCACTCCTCCGAACCGGTTGGCTCCGCTGTCACCTTTTTTCACCATCAGGTAAATATACGTGGCCAGGTTCAGGATGGGCACCAGGAACAGCAGGGTCCACCAGCCGCTCATGTCCATATCGTGGAACCGGCGGGCCAACAGAGACAGGCCGCACAGGAACATCACCAGATAGGTGAGCATCCACAGGCCCATGAGAGCAATGGCCCCCACCCCGCTTTCAAACAGGGTGAAGATGAACACGCAGCCCATGAGGAAAAAGGTCAGGCAGCTGGCCCCACCCAACAGGAGAGCCCCCCGGAGGGCCAGCTCCACCCGGCCCAGACGGCCGTGGAAATTCAGATACAAATCCAGGAGAGACGCCCAGTCCCGGGGAATCTGCCGGGCAAAAAAGTGCCGTTCCATCCACTGATAGGGGGAAAGTTTTTCATTTTTTATCGCAGAAGTTTCAACATGCAAATCCATACAGCCTCCTTGCCATCAGCGATTCCTATGTTTTCAGTCGAAAGATATTATATCTATTTTTGGCGAGAAAAGAAAGAGGCCAGGACACAAAAAAAACGCATTTCACGACAAAAACCTTTTCCGTCCTGAAATGCGCCTCTTTTTATTTGCTTTCTTCCGGCCCTTCCGCAATCAGGAAACCGCCTTCCTTCAGGCTGTCCCGGATGGCTTCCAGTTCATCCTGGGAATCCGCGGCCACGGTCAGGGTATGGACCCCCTGGGAAAGGGTAGCGATCAGAGGGATGTTGTATTTTCGGAAATTGTCCAGATACTGCTTCACATCCCGCCGGTTCTTCAGGTTCAGGAACGCCTGGATGGGCCCGCAGAAATCCGGCACCAGGGTAATGCTGGCAATCATGCCCCCGTTGTCCACCACAATGTTCAGTTCATCCCGGGCGCTGTCCGTATCCATGGCTTTGTATCTGCATTCAAAGTCCATGCTCAGGCTCCGGCCGTTGATCTGATACCCCCGCCGGGTGGAAACAATGGCCGTACCGGCGCTCCGCAGGAGAGCCATATCCAGAACAATCACCTGTCGGGATACGTTCAGGTCCTTGGCCAGCTGATCCCCAGTCACCGGGCCATTGCTGCTGCGCAAAATTTCCAGGATTTTCTTTCTGCGTTCTTGATTCTTCATAATACCCCTCCCGTTTAGATTCTTTCTTTCGGATTCCCTGGACCGGTTCAGTTGCATAATCCATCTGGCAGGGCGTCAATCCTAAAGCAATTCAGCTGTATTGTATCATATTTAGTTATGATTGTCTAAATAAAATTCGTTTTAAGTTGTTTTTTCCAAACTTGCTTCCATCAGGAAAATCCGGGGTATAAGTTTATTATTTGTTTATGAATATTTTATGAAAATCTTTTATTTTCATTTGGAAAAGGGAGGTGCCTGAGAGGTACTCGTTCAAAATCAATTTGCAAAAATTGATTTCCTTCGGCCGTTGACCGCTGACAAAAAAAGAGGATACTGCATGATTTCTGCAATATCCTCTGCACTTTCACTTGGTGACCCTGGAGTGATTCGAACACTCGACACACGGCTTAGAAGGCCGTTGCTCTATCCAGCTGAGCTACAGGGCCAAATAAAATGGAGCGGGTGATGGGAATCGAACCCACGTAACTAGCTTGGAAGGCTAGGGCTCTACCATTGAGCTACACCCGCATGAGAAAAATTGGTCGGAGCGACAGGATTTGAACCTACGACCCCCTGCTCCCAAGGCAGGTGCTCTACCAAACTGAGCTACGCCCCGTCGCACGTACAGGCCAACTTGGTTATAAACAAAAAAAGGTAAAAAAAATATGGTGGGCGCTAACAGGATCGAACTGCTGACATTCTGCTTGTAAGGCAGACGCTCTCCCAGCTGAGCTAAGCGCCCAAAAGAAGTGGTGACCGGAGGGGGAATCGAACCCCCGATACCGCCGTGAAAGGGCGGTGTCTTAACCGCTTGACCATCCGGCCACTTGGCTCCCCGAGTAAGACTCGAACTTACAACAACTCGATTAACAGTCGAGTGCTCTACCATTGAGCTATCGGGGAATTCTTGCGACGCTCATGCGCTGCGAGTGTTATTATATAAAAGATGGTACAAAATGTCAACAGGTTTTTTAATTTTTTTTGGAGAAAAAGAAAAAACAGTCAACGGTCAATGGTCAGCTGCCGAAGGAAGCCAAATACCAGGCACTTGGCTTCGAACAAGGGACGGGCGAACCAGGCGGCGTTTTCCAGATCCCGGCAGGGCGGCGGCTATGGTTTCCGCCACCTTCCGGTTGTTGCCGGTACGGCTGGAATACAGTACGATGGTTTTTATGGGCATCCTCCTTAGAATTTCCATTCAGCGCCGGCTCTCCAGACCCGTCCGTCGGTCCAGATGCTGTCGCTGCTGTCGAATTTTTTGTTGAACAGGTTGTCAATCCCTGCGTACAGGGACAGGCTGCCGATGTCCTTGGTCACCACGAAATTGGTAAGGCTGTAGGAATAGGACTTGTTGTCGGCGCTGGTGAGATAGTTCTGGTACCACTGGTTGTACAGGGTGGCAGTCCAGGGAGCCTTTTTGGCATCGGTCCAGGACAGTTCCACAGTGCCGGTATTCAGGGCCCGGCCGGTGAGCCGCTTGTTGGTGTTCCCATCCCGGGCATCCAGGTAGGTGTAGTTGGCCCGGGCGCTCCAGTGTTTGTCGAACTTATACCGGGTTTCCGCTTCCACCCCGTTAAAGGTGGCCTTGTCCACGTTCCGGTACTTGTACAGGAAGTTCCGGATCCCGCCGCTGAAGCTCAGGGACACTCTTTCCGAATCAATCAGGTTGGAGATCTTGTTGCGGAAGTAGGTGAGTTTCCCGGTGGCCTTGCCCTTTTCCCCTTCCAGGCTGATGTCGAAGTTGGTGGATTTTTCCGGCTGCAGATCCGGGTTCCCTTCCACGATCACCCGCATGGAGGCAATGGGGGAATGGATCATCTGGGAGTACAGTTCGAAGATGGTGGGAGCCCGGAAGGCCTTGCCGTAGTTCACTTTCAGCCGGCTGGCCTTGCTGAAGCTGTAGGTGAGCCCGGCCCGGGGGGACCATTCGCTGCCAAAGCTGTCATGATGATCGAACCGGACAGAGGGAACGAACAACAGCTTGTCTCCCAGCTTCATTTCGTCTTCCAGATAGAAGGCATAGGAATTCTGGCTGGCAGACCCGTAGGGACTGGTCATGCCCAGATACCGTTCGATCCGGGTGCCCCCGCCCGAGTTGGCGAACCGGGTGCCCCCGGCTTTCTGGTTCTTCACTTCCATGCCGTAGGTAAGGGTGTTGTTTTTGTCCATCTTGTAGGTGTTCTTGGCTTCGTTGACCCAGGTGGAATACCGGGCATGGTTGAAATCGTCCCAGGCGGCTGTCCGGGTACGGCCCACTTTCCCCAGCCGGCTGTAGTAGGACTGGATCTCCCAGTCGTTCTTCCGGTCGAAGCCGTAGTACTTCACATGATAATCGGACCGGTTGTTGTCATAGTAGCTGGTGGTGGTGCCGGCGGTGGTGCTGCCGGACAGGCTGGTGAGCTGTTCTTTCATGAAACTGGCCCCGAAGTCCAGGCCGCTGTGGTCATTGAACCGGTAGTTCCCATTGAAGGAGAAATTCCGCCGGGGGCCGTACATGTTGGTACTGCCGTTGTTGTCCTCCTTCCGGACCTTGGTCAGGTTGAAATCGAAGTTCATGTTCAGCTTCCCCATGTCCCCGGTGGCAAAGCCTCCGTACACGGAAGATTCCAGGCTGCCGGTGCGGGTACCCGCATAGCCGCCCTGGGGCTTGTTCTTTTTGGTGATGATGTTGATCACGCCTCCGGTGGCATCACTGCCCCAGACGGCGGAACCGGATCCCCGGAGGATTTCCACCCGGTCGATCTGGTTCACGTTGATCCGGTCCAGCTCGTAGGCATTCATGGTGCTGGCGGAATCTTCTCCGGCAATCCGGCGGCCATCCACCAGGATCAGGGTTTCCGTGATTCCCATGCCCCGGACGCTTACATTGTTCCCCACCATGGAGGTACCGTTCCGGGACACGTCGATGCCCGTGGCGTTCTTGATGGCATCCCGGACGTTGTAGGCCCCTTTCTTTTTCATTTCGTCAGCCTTGATCACCTGGACCGCCATGGGGACCTGTTTTTCCTCCAGCTTGGTCCGGGTGGCGGTGACCACCGTCTCTCCCAGTTCCAGATTGTCCATCGCAGTATCAGATGCCTCTGCGGCACTGCACAGCTGGGCACCGCCCAGTACGGCTGCCAGGCTTACCGCCAGCAGGATTCTTCTTTTCAGCCACGTTTGATCCATGGTAACGCTCCTCTACACTGTATTTTGCAGGTCATTCCTTTCCGCATGTTTCAGATTCCCCCCGTGAGACCGGTCCGCCCGAAAGCCGCGGTCGGTCTCCCCTGTCAGTTCAGCCGGAAGGTAAATGTTTTTGTTGCATAGCACCGGACCGGGTATCCTTCCTTGTACGCCGGTTCAAAAGCATAGCCGTAGGCCGCATCCAGGGCCGCCTGGTCCATGGGACCATAGCCGGAACTGGACACCACCGTGGCGCTTTCCACGGAGCCGTCCTTCCCCACAATCATCCGGACCCGGACGGAGCCCTGGATCCCGTGGTTCCGGAGCGCATCAGGATATTCCGGCGCCGGCCCTCCCAGGAAGCTGGCGGATACATCGGACTGGACCGCTTCCGTGTCGAAGCCGGGGCCATCCGCCCCTGCCGGGCCCGGAGGTTCTCCCGGGCTGCCTGACTGATTGCCCCCATTGGAGACTCCGTCAGGACTGCCCCCTTCCGGATCCCCGGCAGCCTGGCCGCTGGAAGATGCGTCTCCGCTGCCGGTCAGAGCCGGACTGGCATTTTCTGTCGGTACAGGGGCTGCCGGGCTGTTCTGGGCAGCGGTCCGTTCTTCCGGAATGGCATCCGGGGCCGTCATCCGGGGCACCGCCGGAACCTGGGGACGGGAAGCAGCAGTCATCGGCTTTTGTCCTGCTGCAGGAGCCGGAGGGTTCCCGTTCCCCAGCCGGGCCCCGGGCACTTCCCCATACCCATGATAGGGACTGCCGGAAACGATGTTTACGGTGTAGACTTTATCCTGTTCCTGCTGTTTCTGCCAGGCCTGGAACCCGGCGCTTCCCAGAGCCAGGAGCACCGCCAGATGGACCCCCAGGGACACCAGCAGCCCCTTCCGGCTGTCACTGCTGCCCATGGTCCGCCGCCTTTTCCGCCGCCAGGCCCACACGGAGGATCCCGGCGGCCTTGCAGTCGTCCAGGAGCCCCAGGATCTTTTCATAGGGCACCTGCCCATCCCCGTAGATTACCAGGGAAAACTGGGGGTCTTTGGCCGCAGCGGCTTTGGCCTGGGCGATGAGGGCTTCCCGGGTCACCGGTTTCGTCCCCAGGTACAGACTGCCGTCCGCCTTCACCGCCACATTGAACCGGGCTTCCGGCTGAATCCGGGTCTGGGTGGCCGCTGGCAGCTGGACCGGCACCGTTTCCACTTCACTCATGTTCATGGTGGTAACGATGAAGAACACCAGCAGCAGGAAACTCATGTCGATCATGGGACTGATCATGATCCCCAGGTCGTTTTTCTCCCGGTCCTTCAGCTTGATCATGCCCGCCTCCGTTCCGGATGGCAGAATTCGCTGCAGGTTTCCTTCTTCCGCACCGCTTCCAGAAGGGTGTTGCCCATTTCCTCGATGTTCAGGGTGATGGTCTTCATCCGCCGTTCAAAATATCCATGGGACACTACGGCGATAATGGAGATGCACAGGCCAAATACCGTGGTAATCAGGGCTTCCGCCAGGCCGGAGGTAACTCCCATAGGGTTGGTCATCCGCTGGGTCAGGTGGGTGAAAGCTCCCATCATCCCGGTAACGGTACCCAAAAGTCCCAGCACCGGAGCCAGGGTCACGATAATGTTCAGATAGGGCAGGTTCTTCTCGAATTTGTCCAGGGCCCGTTCCGCCCGGTAGCTGATGAAGTTTTCCAGGTACCCGTAATTGTCATGCCGCTCCATGACAATGGTGGCCAGCTTGGCGATTTCTCCCTGGGTGTGGTCCGCCAGTTCCTTGGCCTGGTACCAGTCATTGTTTTCCACATAGGTGCAGAAGGCCTTGGTGAATTCCCGGCCGCTGTCTGCCTTCCGGAAGAACAGCATCCGTTCCACCCCGATGGCCAGGGCGGCAATGGAACAAAAAAGCAGGGGCCACATGACCCAGCCCCCTTTGATGAAATAATCCACGCCTGCAGTCAGTATGTTCATGTTTCCTCTCTCTTTCCAGCCGCATTGTCTCCGACTTCTTTCTTCCATAAGGCATAATACAGGACCCGGCGAGCCAGCAGTTCTTCCGGAGGGCCCTCCGCGTATTTCTTCCCGTTCTGGATCACCACCACCCGGTCGCTGACTTCCAGAGCCTGGCCCAGGTCATGGAGGACCATGACGATGCCCATACCATTTTCCCGATTCAGCTTCTTGACCAGCTGCATCACTTCCACCTGGTAGGAAATGTTCAGAAAAGCAGTTGGTTCGTCCAGGAACAGAAGATCCGGCTGCTGGGCCAGCACCGTGGCGATCCACACCCGCTTGGCTTCGCCTCCGGAACAGTCGCAGAAATGTTGCAGGGTTTTCACATAAAAAGCAGGCTGACTCCTTGCTTTTATTGATCCATCCGTACCTTGACTACGATTTTTTTAACCTTTTCCGCCTTCCCGTCAAAATGGCAGTTGGGCCGATGGACTTCCCAGGGGTAGAAAATGGCGAAATCCCGTTTTTCCAGCTTCACCACGTTTTCCTTTTTCACCTGACCGTAGAACACCACGTCATTGGCTTCCCGCCGGTCTTCGGTGATCTCTCCGGCGTTTTCCACGTCGGTGTAGCCGATGGCTTCCCGTCCGACACCCAGGATCTGGATGTCGATGTACTGAAAGTGTTTTTCCGGCCGCCGGTCCCGGGCCGGTTCCGTTTCATACTCGTTGACGCTGGCAAAGATGTCTTCTCCGGCCAGCAGTTTCTTTCCCACCGGCAGCTCCGTTACATCCCGTTCCGCCAGCAGTTCCAGGGCCTTTTTCACCGGCCCGGTAAGCTGGCCTGCCAGCCGGTCCAAATGGTCCAGATTTCCTGTAATCATGCGTTCTCCTCCTTGGGCAGGAGCCCCAGCAGCTTGGTGTAGACCCGCAGGGCGTTCCTGTAGAAAAATTCTTCGTGGTGGGCTTCCGGCACCACCAGCTTCATGTTGTCGATGTAACTGTGGATGTTGATCAGCGGCCAGTCAGTGCCATAGATCACCTTGTCGTACCGGTCCACATAGTCCAGCCACATCCGGATATAGCGGAAATAATCCCGGTGCTTTTCGTAGAAGATGGCCCCGTCGAACTTCCCTTCCAGGAGCCCGGACAGGTCCACATACACATTGGGATTCTTGGCCACCACTTCCATGGCGTCCAGGATCCAGGGATTGCCGCAGTGGGCGATCACGAACTTCACCCGGGGGAACTGGCCCGCCACTTCGTCGATGGTGAGAGGATGGGCATATTTCAAAAGCCCGTGGCCTCCGGCAGTATCTCCCGTATGGAACACCACCGGCACCTGATAGGCTTCCGCCAGTTCATACAGGGGAAAATGCCTTGGATCATAGGCGTACACCTGGTTGTAGCCGGTGTAGATCTTGATTCCCACACAGTGGGGGTTCCGAACCACCGGTTCGAATTCCTGGGCGGTCTTTTCGCAGTTCTCTTTGGTAAGGGCGTTGCTTTCCAGCCCGGCACAGAAGGCGATTTCCGCCGGCTGGTTGTAAGGATCCAGGGTGCAGGGGCCCGCCAGATCCGGCACCCTGGGTACCACCCCTCCGAACCGGCTGGGCCCCAGAGGTGCGTTGCCCATGGCCACCGACAGCACCACGTTGTTCTCCCGGCAGGCCTTCAAATAGTTCTCCACTGTATTTTCATGGCCGGCGGCTTTGGCCACCTGGTCGAAGCCTTCATACCGGAAAAAATGCATATGGCCGTCAATGATTTTCATTCAAATTCCCCTCTTCCCGCAAAAATATCCACAATGGTTCCTGCCTGTTGGCTTCCGGCAGGACGTTCTGTACTTCTTTTTTCTGTTCTTCCCACAGGGTCAGCAGGCTCTGGAGCACTCCCTGCTCGAAGCGCACCCGGGTGCTGCCTGCCGTCACCCTATGGACTCCGCCAATCCTCAGGTCCAGCACTTCCTGGTCCAGCTGGATGGACCATTTGTCGCTCTGGCCCACCCGGTGCCGGTCCACCTGGGCCACCACCAGGATGTCCGCCCCGGCCTTCCGGGCTTTCTGCCGGATCTCTTCCTGGGACCAAAGGTCCTCGCTGCCGGCGGTGTGCCGGTACTCCAGCACCACATACCGGGGCAGCAGGCTCCGGTATTCATCCAGCAGGAACTGGCCCAGATCCGGGGAATACCGGGTATCCGCCCCGTTGTCCCGGCTCAGGATCACCAGGGCCGTCAAGGGACCGGTACCCTCCCGCTGCTCCCGGGGTGCCGGGGGCCAGATTCCCGCTTCCACTGCCTTCTGCCGTTCCTGATAATAATCCCGCACCGCCAGGTCCAGATAATAGGAAATGGGATGCTGGTAGTCCGTGTATTTTCCCGACAGGGCATATTCTTTCTTTTCTCCAAACTGCTGATACCCGGACCGGGTCACGGTCTGGAGCGCCCCGGGCACCGGGTCCAAAGAGGTCACCGCCCGGAGCAGGCTGATCTTCGTTCCGTATTCCCGGGCAAAGGCCCGGTTTCCCACCGCCGGGGCCCCGAAGGTGATCACCGGGATCTGGGCCCGGGATACCCCCTGGGCCGCCAGTTCTTCTCCCACCAGGGTGGCTCCGGCTCCACCCAGGCTGTGGCCGGTGAGCAGCAGCCGTTCCCTGGGATGGGTTTTCAGGTAGTCCCCCAGGTTTTCCGTCTTCCCGTCCCCATCCACATCCAGAGGCTGGGAAAGAGCCGTCCGGGCGTACTGGAGGAAGCCTTTGTGGACTGCCGGGCTGTCCATTTCTTCGGCGGCCGGTTTCCCGGAAGGATAGTCCACCGTCTCCATCTGGAGATTCAGCTTCCAGTCCCCTTTGGAGGCACTGCCCCGGAAGGCCAGCACATTCCAGATTTTCCCCCGGAGGGGATCCGGTTTCCGGGCCAGGGTGAAGTTCACTTCCGTCTTCCCGTCCTTCAGGGTATAGGGGGTGAGCTTCCAGCCGTAGTCTTCCAGATACCGGACTTCTTCACTGTTTTCCGGGTGATAGCTGCCGGCGCACACGGCCGCTGCCATGGCCGTCATGGCCGCCTGCTTCACCGGACGGTCCGGCGCCGACTGGGATGCCGCCCAGGCCGCCCGGGGCAGCACCAGCAGGGCAGCGGCCGCCAGAAAACGGACCAGCCGTCCCCCTTGATTCCTTTTCAGGACCATCTCAGGCCCGGGGATTCCGGGTGTTCAGGTCCCGGAGGTCCGGCTGGCTCAGACGGATGTACACCGGCCCGTCCAGGAGGGTTCCCAGTTCGTCCGTCTGGAACAGGATGGAAATGCTCCCGTCCTGGTTCAGGAAGAAATCTTCCGGCACCCGGGTCACCTGTTTGGTGGGATGGATCTTCACATCGCTGCTGTTGTAGCACTGGTTGGCCAGGTATCCGTTCAGGTCGGCCACCGTCACCCGGACAAAGGCGGACAGAGGCAGCCGCTGGCCGCTGGCCAGTTCGTATACCACGGCGCTGGTCCGGACTTTGTTGTCGCCGCCCTGGGTCCGCAGATCGCTGAGCACCAGGGAAACCAGCTGGTTGTCCTCGTATTTGGTTTCATACCAGGTCCGGCCGGAAGTGAACTTCCGGTCCACGAACCCGGCCCGGAAATCATCCATAAAGGTCTTGATATCCTTGTTGATCATGGTATCCGCTTTTTTGTTCTTGGTATGGACCACCGGCCAGGTCATTTCCAGGTTCCCCACCTGGGCCTGCTGGCTTTCCACCTCGGCAAAAGCCGGGACGGACAGGCTGAAGCAAAGGGCCAGAGCCGCCAAAGCCGCTTTTTTAAACATGGTTCCACGCTCCTTTTTTCCTTAATATTCCTAGTATAACATAAAAAGATGCGGTTGGATAAACAGCCGCATCTGGTCGGAAGAGGGAATTGCAAGACAGATAAAAAAAGAGCTGTTCTCTGTAAAATACAGGTAACAGCTCTTTTTTTCTTATTTTGATGATTATTGAATCTTTTCAATGGAAATTACAGTTACATTTTCTTCTGCAATGCGGAACTTTACATTCCATTCTCCGAAGGCCATACCGTAGATCCGGTCCGGATCTTTCTGGTAATGGGGCCGGGGGTCCTGAGACAGGATCCCCAAAAGGGCCCCCCGCTGGTCTTCCGGCAGTTTGGCCAGAAGGTCCGGGGAACACCGGACCTCCAGGGTGCTGTCCGCCCCCTGGGCGAAGCCGCTCCGTGCGTCGGGACGGGCATCGGCGTAGGGCACATAGGGCTTGATGTCATAAATGGGGGTACCGTCCATCAGGTCCGCCCCCTTCACCCACAGTTCCGGCCCATGGGGGCCCTCCCAAATGATTTTGTCCAGTTCCACCAGGGACAGGCCCAGGGGATTGGGACGGAAAGGGGACCGGGTGGCGAAGACCCCCAGCCGGGTATTGCCTCCCAGCCGGGGCGGCCGCACGGTAGGCGACCAGGTGTGGTTCCGGGAAAAGCCCCAGATCAGCCACAGATGGGAGAACCCTTCCAGGCCCCGGAGGGCTTCCCGTTCCCGGAACCCTTCCGCCATTTCCACCCGTCCTGTCAGATCCGGCACCAGGCCGCTCTGCCGGGGCAGGCCGAATTTTTCCGGCAGCAGGCCCCGGTACCAGGCCACCGGCCGGAGGGTTAGGAGGCCCTGTTCCAGGGATTGAGGTTCCGTCATTTCACCACCGTGTTCACGTTCAGGCCCTTGTCTACGTAGAACCGGGTGCCCTTTACGGTAAGATCAGCGGCCAGTCCCTTGGTGGTCACCTGGTACATCCACATGCCCGGTGCCACCTGGAAGGAGCCTTCCAGGGCGTCCCCGTTGACTCCGTCTCCGGCAGCAGCCACCGCTTCACCACCAAAAGTCCATCCTTTGGTAATGAAAGAATTGAAGGCGTCTTCATTGCCGAACACAAAGATGATGTTGGACTGCCGGACCCCCAGGCCCAGGCCCACTTTCATCTCGCCCATTTTCATGAACACTTCCCGGCCGCTGTGCTGGTTGATGGCCCGTCCCCGGCCGTGGCCCCCACCTAAAAGTCCCACGCTGTAGCTGGTGTCCACGAACACTGCATAGCCAAAAGCGTTCTGGATGGCCTTCCGGGACTGGGGTTTCCGTTTGTACAGATCCAGCAGGGCCTTGTAGGTCTTGGTCCGCAGTTCCGCCCGTTCCCGGTCTTCTTTGGTCAGAGGAGCCGTCTGGACCGTTTTATCACCGGCCGGCTGGGCCGCAGCCCCCGCGGCAAAGCAGGGAGCCGTCAAAGCCAGAGCCGCCAGCAGAGACGCCGTGATTTTTTTCGTTTGTTTCATGATCAGACCCTCTTCACTCTTTACTCTTCACTCTTATTTCTCCGGCTTCAGATACCCGCCGCCCTGGAGTTCGTAGGTCTTGCCGCCCAGCCAGGCGTTGGCGGCACTGCTGCTGTTGTAGTACAGGGTGTGCCCGTTGCCCTTCAGGTTGGTCAGGGCCGTGGTTCCGTCGGTGAACCCGTCCACATGGCTGTCAGCGGTCAGAGACCAGCTGGAGGAGGCGTCCAGGTTCACGTCCACCTTCTTGCCGGTGTTATCCGTATTAATGGCTCCGGACCAGTGGCTGCCGTTCTGGAGGTCCATCAGGATGGTGCTGCTGGCGTCCACGGACACATTGCCGTAAAGCCCCTGGTTGTTGGCCATGAAGGTCAGGTCACCGCCGTTGGTCCCGGCGTCCCCGAACTGGTTGGCTTCCACCCGGATCAGGGTGCCCCCCAGATACTGCATGGTGGTCATTTCCGAATAGATCCGGGCTGCGGTATTGGTCACGTAGAACAGGGGGCCTTCCTTCAGGCTCCGGAGAGCGGACCCTTTGGCGGCGAACCGGCCCAGGGCCTTGCCGTCAGAGCCGTTGTCCCGGGTCTTGTTCTGGTACAGCATCACCCCGTGACTGCCGTTGCCGGACAGATCCACATATTCCAGGTGGATGGAGTTGTTTCCTTCCACCACGGCGATTTCACTGGCTCCGGCGGTGCCCTTTACTTCGCTGACCTTGATGGTTCCCTTGGAATACACCAGGGGAGAGCCTTCTCCGGAAGTGTTGATGGTGCTCTTGCTCACTGTCACGCTGGCTCCGGAAGGTTCCGTGGCCAGGGCCGCAGACCGGATACCGGTGGTACCGATGTTGATGTTGTCCGCCGTGATGGTACCCCCTTCGGTGGCATCCAGGCCCCGGGAAGAGGCCCCGGTGGTGCGGATGTTGGAATCGTGGAGCTTCACGCTGCCTTTGGACCCGGTGGCGAACACGGCGTTGGCCCCGTCCGCTTCCGTCCGGATGGTGCACCCGTCCATGGCAAGGGCTCCGTCTGCAGCCAGCACTGCCGCATTCTGGCCGTGGAACTTGCTGCCCAGCACGTCAGTAGTGGCGCCGCTTTTGGTAATGGCTCCGTGGGACAGGGTCACGTCCGCCCCGTTCTTTACCAGCAGGGCGCTTTCGTCCGCCACCAGAGCCGCATAGCTGTCGGCCAGGGCGGTCTTTTCTCCGCTGACCACTTTGGCAGCGCTGTAGCTGTCCGCCGGCAGAGGTTCAGCAGCGGTGGTTTCCCCCGCCGTTTCCGCCGGAGCAGCCTTTTCAGCCGTTTTTTCCGCCTTGGCAGCGGCTTTTTCGGCCTTGGCCGGTTTCGCCGTTTCCGTCTGGGCAGAAGTGGCGGCAGCAGCCGCCGTGGTCTTATGGGCTGCCCAGGCGCAAGGGGTGGACAGCAAAGAGGCCAGGATGGCCAATGTTAAAATCTTGGAATTTTTCATGGGAATCCCTACTTTCCTGTATATACTTATACATAATATAGTATACCGCAAAAGGGTGCCACCGTAAACGATGGCACCCTTTTGTCACGAATGAGGGTATGAGAACGCCAGACTCTCCTTCACCTTCTTGTAATCCACCTTCCCCACTCCCGTAAGGGGCAGGGCTTCCATTTCTGTCCACCGGCCGGGAATCTCTCCCGGGAGCAGGGTTTTCCGGAGGGCTTTTCGTACTTGGGGCAGGGTGATCCCCGGTTCCAGCACCACACCAGCGCCCAGGTCTTCTCCCCGCTTTTCGTCCCGGACGGGCACCACACTGGCATCCCGGACTCCGGGAACTTTCAGCAGGGCCTGTTCCACCCGGCTGCAGCTGATGGTAAGGCCTCCCTTGTTGATCACTTGACCCCGGCGGCCCAGGAAGATCAAATATCCGTCCTTATCGAAATATCCCATATCCTCCAGGGTACAGGGCCGGGGCAGACCAGCCACCCTGTAAGGGGTATCAATCCAGATCATCCCCTCCCGGAGCTCCACCTTCACCCCGGGGCAGGGCTTTCCCACGCTCTGGGGATGGGCCAACAGCTCCTCATAGGTGAGCCAGGTGATATAGTCCAGTTCGCTGGCCCCGTAATACAGCAGGACCTGGCTGGAAGGAAAATGCGCTTTCAGGGTCCGGGCTGTTTCCCCATCCAGCAGCTGGGACCCTGCCAGCACCGTCTTCATAGCCGGATAGGACCGCTCCAGCACCTGGAACAGCAGCTTCAGCTTCACCGGCACCAGGTACAGCAGGGTCACCGGGTACCGGTCCAACAGAGCCTTCCACCGGGTGCTCCGGAGACTGGAGGCCATCACCAGGGTGGCACCGGCATGGAGCAGCTGGGCCCACACATTCAGGTTCCCGGTAAAGCTCATGCTCCCTTCGCAAAAGCCCACCGTGTCCCGGTCCACCTGGAATTTCCGGTCCTGCTCCGGAAAGAAATCCCCCCAGCTGCCATAGGTCCGGAACATCAGCTTGGGCAGCCCGGTGGAGCCGCTGCTCAGGACCCCCATGCACAGTTCCCTGGCCGGCACCGGAGCTTCCGGGCACCCGGGCCGCAGGGTTCCGTCGTCGATCCACCCGATCTGCCGGACCCGGGCCAGTTCGTCCGCCGCCTCTTTTGACAGGTCCGGATGGCCCAACACCGGCACCCAGCCTGCCAGTTCCGCGCCCAAAAAGGCTTCCAGCTGAGCCGCCGGTCTGGGCCGGATGATCAGAACAGTTTGCCGGGGAATCCCCAGCTGCTTCAGGCTGTCCCTGTACACCCGGGCCTTCCGGGCCATTTCCCCATAGGAAAAGACCTGCTCCTCTTCCACCAGGCAGGCTTTATCCGGCTGGACCCGGGCCCATTGTTCCAGTATCGTTCCATAATCCATGGCTGATTCTTCTTTCTGCTACAAAGTTTCCAGGAGCACTCCGGCTCCTGTGCCTCCGGCCCCGGCAATGGCGCACAGGGCCCTTTTCCCTTCCTGTCCCTCCAGGGACGCCAGGGCATGGAGCACCAGCACAGCCCCGCTGCACCCGTAGGGATGGCCGTAGGCCAGAGCACCCCCCAGAGGCAGGTACCGGTCGGTACAGGTGGGATACTGCCGGGCAAACAGGGCGGAGATCACCCCGAAGGCTTCATTGTATTCAAAATCGTCGATGGCTTCCACCGGAAGTCCGGTTTCTTCCAGAATCTTTTCTCCCACGGTCAGGGCACCCAGGGGGCTGAACCGGGGATCCACGCCCGCTTCCGTACCGTGGAGGATTCGGGCCAGAGGTCGCACCGGTTTCCCATCCCGGCGCCAGGCAGCCAGCTTCCGTCCGGAGGCCAGCACCAGGAAAGCCGCCCCGTCCTGGGTCAGGCAGGCATTGGCCGCCGTCAGGGTGGGGGTGCAGTCTCCCGCCAGGTTCCGTTCTTCCGGGGTCAGCAGGGCCGCCGTTTCCTCCCGGGTGAACAGGGTAGGCATCCGCCGGGCCAGTTTTCCGTTCATCCGGGGCCGGATGCTTTCATCTCTTGTGCTGCCGAACAGGGACACCACCCAGGGTTCCAGCCGGCCATCTTCCGCTGCCTGAGCCGCCTTCCGGTGGCTGCGCACGGCCCAGATGTCCAGTTCCTCCCGGGGCACTCCATACACCTGGGCCGTCCGTTCCGCTCCTTCCAGCATGGCCCGGGGGCTGTGGGTATCCGGGGAGAACTGGGCGGTCATGTAGCCTTCCGGGGTGTACCGGCTGTCCCAGGGCTGGTACACCCGCCGGGGCTGCAGGGAAGAAGATTCCACCCCACCGCACAGGACCACGTCCAGCTGGCCGCTGGCAATCTTCCCCCAGGCCAGGGACAGGGCCCCCAGAGCGGAAGCGCACTGCATGTCCAGGGTGAGGGCCGGAGTCTCCACCGGGAAGCCGGCTGTAAGGGCCATAAGCCGGGTCAGGTTCCCTCCGCTGCCTACGGCATTGCCTCCCAGGATCAGCTGGGCTTCCCGGGCTGCCGGGCAGCGGATACAAAGCTGCCGGAGAAGGGCAGCGCCCAGTTTCTCCGGCGGTACATTTTTAAAGATTCCGTTCTGGAGGCCCAGATGGCTCCGAAGGCCTCCCACCAGGAACACGTCCTGGACCCGTCTCTCAGAACCCATAGCGCTGGAGCCGGTTGGCCAGGAAGGCAGCCAGGACCACTTTCAGGGTATCCCCGATCAGGAAGGGGAACACGGCCATCACCAGGGTCTTCCAGACCCCCACTTTAGCCACCAGGTACATGCTCAGGCAGCCCCCCACATAAATGATGGGCATGCCCACACAGATGCCGATGGCCACCAGCTTTTTAAAGGACCGGGTGTTCCCCCGGACGGCGCTCATGATCACTGCCGCTGCCCAAAATCCCAGGTTGAAGCCCCCGGTGGGCCCGACCAGCTTCATCATTCCGGAGGTACCTCCCACGAACACCGGAACCCCCACGGCTCCCAGCAGCAGATAGATTCCCAGGATGATCGCTGCCTGTTTCGGCTTCATGATAAAGGCCACCAGGTTCACCATAATGGTCAGAGCCGTCACCATGGCCGGTGTAAAAGGCAGCGGAAAAGAAATGTACGCCGAAACCGCCAGCAGCGCGACACAGACGGCGCTGCCGGTCATGAACCGGATCTGTTCCCGGCTGCCGGTTGCGGCCATAGACGGATGCAAATTCTCTCTCATTTCGCTCATTGATTATTTCCTCCCTGCAGTAAATCATCTCTCCCCCGTGGACGGGGGCTTTGAACAACATATGGATGGTTTCCGGTTCTCCCAGGTGCCGGAACAGGCTCTGCCACAGGAGCAGCCCCTGGACCACCGGCCGGCCTTCCAGATGGATGGAATTGGTATCTCCGGTGCGCCGGGAAAACTCCCTCACTTCTTCCGGGGAAAAGGCCCGCCAGTGCCGGTACCCTTCCGGAGGTCCGGAGTCTCGTTTCAGTAAACCTATTTTTTCTATATGGTTTACCTTTGAGCCGGCAAAAAGCAGTTCTACCTGGAGGGTCCCCACCTGGCAGTCTCCCTCCCAGGCTTCCGCCTGGAGCAGCTGGCTCCGGGGCCGGTCTCGCAGGCATATACACCGGAACCGGCAGTCCGGCCCGGCTTGCCGGACCCTGGCATACTGGATCCGGGCAATGAAGCTGTGGTCATAGCGGCTGCCCTGGAACTGGCCCAGGGCTCTGATGTATCCTTCGGTGTATTCTTCCATAATGGTTCCAGTGTACCGGATTTGGGCAGATTGTTCAACCTCTTTTATATATAGGTTAACGTAAATTCCATGAAGCAGAACTTCATGCGTCCTGGAGGGACACTTGATAAAGAATCTGACTCTTTCTTGTATTTTAAAGAGGAACGTTCTATAATTTGTTCATGTTCTTATTCATACTTTGTTAGGGGGACTTTTTATGACAACCGCAAACCGGTCGGGCCGTTCCGCCCTGGCCAACTATCGGGATCCCATCATCCTGATCACCTTCTGCATCCTGGGGGCCATCCTGGGCCTGGTACTGGGAGACAAGGCTTCCTTCCTGAAGCCCATTGGACAGATTTTCCTGAACCTGCTGTTCTGTCTCATCGTACCGCTGATCTTTTTCTCCATTGCCGGCTCCATTGCCGCTACCAAAGATACTGGTAAGGTGGGGAAAATGATCGGCTATACCCTGATCATTTTCGTTCTCACGGCCACCATTTCCGGTGGCCTGATCCTGCTGGTGACCCATTTCACCGGAGTGCCCACCTCCTTTACAGCTCCTGCGGCGGCAGCAACCCAGGCAGCGGCCAAACCGGTGACCATTGCGGACCAGATCGTCAACACCCTTACGGTGGGAGATCTGCCGCTCCTTATTTCCCGGTTCCATGTGCTGCCCCTCATCATCCTGACCATTTTCTTCGGCATCTGCGTTTCCCTGATCGGGGAACCTGCCAAACCGGTGGTGGAATGGATGAACGCCATGAGCCTGGTGTGCTATAAAATGGTGGCCATTCTCATGAAGGCGGCTCCCATCGGCCTGGGCGCCTATTTTGCGGATCTCACCGGCACCTACGGCATCGACCTGCTGAAGACCTACGGCAGTGCCATGGTGGTGTTCTACACCGTGGTCTTTGTATACTTCTTCGTGTTCCTGGGATTCTATGCCTGGCTGGCCGCCGGCACCTGGGGCGTGAAGAACTATTTCCGGGTGATCCTGGCTCCGGCCCTGACGGCTCTGGGCACCCGTTCTTCCGCCGCCACCATCCCGCTCCAGATGGAAGCCTGTGACAAGCTGGGGGTACCCCGGGACATTTCTTCCGTGGTGGTCTCCATGGGAGCCACCTGCCATATGGACGGTGCCTGCATCGCCGTGGTCTATTCGGAAGTGCTGGCCACCACTCTGTTCGGCCATCCTCTGGCCGGGTTTGACTTCATCCTGGCCCTGTTCCTGGGGGTTGCCGCTTCCGTGGCCACTTCTTCCGTACCGGGAGGCGGGGCTGCCGGGGAAACCATGATCGTTTCCGTATTCCACCTGCCGGAAAGCGCCTTCCCCATCCTGCTGATGGTCATCGAACTGTTTGACCCCGGGTGCACCCTGCTGAACTCCTGCGGGGACACGGTGGTATCCATGCTGATTACCCGGATCTTCCACGGAAAAGACTGGTACAAAAAGAATCTCAACGGAGACGCTGCTGGAAAGGAAGCTTTGACTTATGAAAATTAATGCCCGTTATGTGCTGGAAGAGCCCGATTACCAGGATGCTCCCCTGCCGGATTCCCTGGAACTGGACCTGCCCATTGACGGGGACCGGGTGCTGGGGGAAATCTACCTGCCCTCGGGGATCTATGAGGCACCCCACCCGGCGGTGGTCCTGTGCCACGGGATCCCGGGCACCAACAACAATGACGACCTGGCCCAGTGCCTGCGCCGGATGGGCTGTGTGGTGATCCGCCCCTACCACCGGGGAGCCTGGGGCAGCGAAGGTACCTATTCCTTCTCCCACTGCATCGAAGACGCAGTGGCCCTGGCCCGGTGGGCCCGGGAAGAGGTAGCCAAAGCCTACGCCATCGATCCGGCCAACATCTTCCTGGTGGGCCATTCCAATGGGGGGAACACGGTGCTGAACGCTTCCCGGGTCCTGCCCTTTCTCCGGGGCACCGTGGCCTTCTGTCCCTACGACCACCAGGCGGGGCTGGAACACGTGCCCCACAGCCAGCTGAAGGAGCTGTTTGCCCAGGCGGCCGCCGTGCTCCATGTGGGGCGGTTTGAGGATTTGTGGCAGGACAGCGTCCAGCACGCCCGGCAATGGAGCTTCGTCCAGAACGCCCACCGGTTCCAGGACCGGAACCTGCTGCTGATCGGAGGCAGCCGGGATACAGTGGCCCCTCCGGAATGGATGGTGGAGCCCCTGTGGAAAGAGCTGGAAGCCCTTCCGGGCACCGGCCATCACAAAAAAGTGATCCTCCCCAGCAACCACGCCCTGGACACCGCCCGGCTGGAACTGGCCCGGGTGATCGGGAAGTGGATCGAGGAGACCATTGACCGCTGACAGAGAAAAAGAGACTGATGCTCAGGCACCAGTCTCTTTTTTCTCTATCCACTTTTTCAACACACCCGCATTGTTATGCTCCTGGTCTTTGGCTCCGTACAGCAAGGTTACGTTGCCCTGGGCCAGGGCTTTTTTTATTTTTTCCACAAAGGGTCCCGCTTCCAGATTGGCTTCCAGCTCCTGTTGGTAGCCGGCGGCGAATTCCGGGAACTTTTCCGGATCGTGGCCGAAGGACCGACGCAGTCCGTTGGTGGGAGCAATCTCCTTGTCCCAACCGGTAAGGGCTGCGTTTTCCTTTTTAATGCCCCGGGGCCACAGCCGGTCCACCAGGAACCGGCTGCCGTCCGTCTCAGCGGGGTCTTCGTAAATCCGTTTTACTTGCAGCTTTCCCATGGAAAAGCCTTCTTTCTTGTCAGCGGGCCTGCCGTTTTTCCCTCTCAGCCACCTGCTCACAGGCGGTCAGGGGATATTCCTCCGAATTGTGGTGGAATTCGATGCAGGGCTCACAGTCCTTGTACCGGGGGCAGTGGGTATGGCTGCAGGGGCAGGTATCCGGATCGTACAGTTTGATCATGGCTGATCAGGCTCCGAAGAACAGTTTCATGTCGTCTTCCACGTTGGTGATCCCGGCAATGCCGAAGTTCTTCACCAGCACATTGGCCACGTTGGGGGACAGGAAGGCAGGCAGGGTGGGTCCCAGATGGATGTTCTTCACACCCAGGTACAGCAGGGCCAGCAGGACGATGACGGCTTTCTGTTCGTACCAGGCAATGTTGAAGATCAGGGGCAGTTCGTTGACATCTTTCAGGCCGAAGACTTCCTTCAGTTTCAGGGCGATCAGAGCCAGGGAGTAGGAGTCGTTGCACTGACCGGCATCCAGCACCCGGGGAATCCCGCCGATGTCACCCAGATTCAGTTTGTTGTATTTGTATTTGGCGCAGCCGGCGGTGAGGATCACCGTATCTTTCGGCAGAGCCTTGGCAAATTCCGTATAGTATTCACGGCTCTTCATCCGGCCGTCGCAGCCAGCCATGACCACGAACTTCTTGATGGCGCCGGATTTCACAGCATCCACCACTTTATCAGCCAGGGCAAAGACCTGTTCATGGGCGAAGCCGCCTACGATGCTGCCGGTTTCGATTTCAGTGGGAGCCGGGCAGGTCTTGGCCTGGGCGATCAGTTCGCTGAAATCCTTGTGGCCGTTTTCGTCAGCGTCAATGTGACGGCAGCCGGGGAAGCCGGTGGCACCGGTGGTCCACAGACGGCCCTTGTAGCTGTCTTTGGGAGGAACGATGCAGTTGGTGGTCATCAGGATGGGCCCGTTGAAGCTTTCGAATTCTTCCTTCTGTTTCCACCAGGCGTTGCCGTAGTTGCCGGCGAAGTTCTTGTATTTCTTGAAGAACGGATAGTAGTGGGCAGGGAGCATTTCAGAATGGGTGTATACATCCACGCCGGTGCCTTCGGTCTGATCCAGAAGCATTTCCAGGTCTTTCAGGTCATGGCCGGAGATCAGGATGCCCGGGTTCTTCCGGACGCCGATGTCTACAGTAGTGATTTCAGGGTTGCCGTAAGCGGTGGTGTTGGCTTTGTCCAGGAGAGCCATGCCCTGTACGCCGTATTTCCCGGTTTCCAGAGTCAGAGCCACCAGGTCATCCACGCTCTTGCTGTCGTCCAGAGTGGCAGCCAGGGCCCGCTGGATGAAAGCATCCACTTCTTCGTCGTCCTGAGCCAGCACGTTGGCATGCTTGCTGTAGGCAGACAGGCCTTTCAGGCCATAGGTGATCAGTTCCCGCAGGGACCGGATGTCTTCGTTTTCGGTGGCCAGGACGCCTACGGTTTTGGCTTTGGCGTCGAATTCGCTTTCGTCCCCGTTCCACAGAGCTGCAGCAGGCAGGCTGGAAGTGTCATCCAGCTGGGTCAGCAGATCAGCTTTCACAGCCAGGGTTTCTTTGATCCGGGCAATAATGGATTCCCGGTCGAAGTTGGCGTTGGTGATGGTGGTGAACAGGTTCACGGTCACCAGATGGTTCACGTTCCGGCTGACGGATTTGCCGGCGGCACGCAGGGCGGTAGTCACAGCGGACAGACCCTTGGTGGCGTAGATCAGCAGATCCTGCATGGCAGCCACTTCCGGCTTCTTGCCGCAGACCCCGACAACGGTGCAGCCTTTGCAGCCGGCAGTTTCCTGACACTGATAACAGAACATCTTGTTTTCCATAGGTATACTCCCCTTTTCTTATAAAAACTTCAACAGATTGTTTTCTCACTCGATGGCTTTATTATAGTCCGGAGCAGGAAAAGAATCCGTTGTTTAAACAACGCATAGAAAATTTTATGATTTTCTCTACCCCAGTGCCACATCCAGGGTCATCATCACTGTGAACCCCAGGGCGAAGGTGAGGACTCCAATATTGGAATGTTCTCCTTCGGACATTTCCGGAATCATTTCCTCCACCACCACATAGAGCATGGCCCCGGCGGCGAAACTGAGGAAATAGGGCAGCAGGTGGCCGATGACCCCGGAGGCCAGGATGGTCCCCACCGCCGCAATGGGCTCCACGATGCCGGACAGTACCCCGCCCAAAAACGCCCGGTGCCGGTTCATCCCTGCCGCCTTGAGAGGCAGAGAAATGATGGCCCCTTCCGGGAAATTCTGGATGGCGATCCCCAGGGACAGGGCAATGGCGCTGCCCAGGGAAATGGATCCGGGATCAGTGAGGAACCCTGCGTAGATCATCCCCACCGCCATCCCTTCCGGGATGTTGTGGAGGGTCACCGCCAGCAGCATCATGGTGGTCCGGGCCAGATGGCTCCGGGGCCCTTCCGGTTCATCGGTGTTCATGTGGAGATGGGGGATCACCACATCCAGCAGCAGCAGGAACAGGATTCCCGCCCAGAAGCCCACCACCGCCGGTACAAAGGCGAAATTCCCCAGCCCGGCACTTTCCTCCAGGGCCGGGATCAAAAGGCTCCAGATGGATGCTGCCACCATGACACCGGCGGCAAAGCCGGTGAGCCCCCGCTGGACATTCCGGTGGAGCTGTTCCTTCATAAAATACACGCAGCCGGCCCCCAGACTGGTTCCGGCAAAAGGGATCAGGATCCCTTTCCAAACTTCAGGACTGATCATCATTCACCTCCTTCAAATCAAATCTTTCCCCTCCATGGTCATGGCCAGGTTGCTGAGGGCGTACTGGATTTCTTTTTCCGGATGGACCGCCAGGGCGATATCCGTAGTTTCCACCTTCCGGAGCTTTTTCTTCATGTACTTCCCCGTATCCTTCCGATAAATGTACATATCCGCCCCGGACACCACCCGGAGCAGGGTATCCGGTCCGTCATCGTCCCAGCCTCCCAGGAACATGGGCTGGATGTAGAATTCGTCCATGGCCCGGACCACCAGGAGGGACACCACGGTGGCTCCCGTTTTGTCGGCAATCTTATCCAGGACTTCCTTTTCAATAGGGTACCCGTCTCCTCCGAACTGGAGCAGCACCTCATTGGCCTCTTCCGCCGCCTGGGCATCAGGGAGGAAGACGAACTTCGCCCGGGGATAGGCCTGGCGAACCTGGCGCTTCCACACTTCCTTCATGGAGGTTGTGGCTTCTCCCGTATGGTCATAGACCACAAAGGCAATGGTCTTCCGATCCAGCAGGTCAGGGGCGGCCGCCTGTTCTGCCGCCTCTGCCGGCACCATCAGGAACAGTCCCGTAAGGACGAAACAAAGGGTCAGCAGCAGCTTTTGGACTCTTTTCATTTCAGCACCTCCTGGGCTTTCCCCCGGGCCAGTTCCAGTCCCAGATGATGGGCCAGGATCTGCCCTGCATCACTGTAGGTATCCATGGGTTCCAGGGGCCCGGGCTTCACTTCCGGCCCGAAGAACAGCATGGGCACGTGTTCCCGGGTGTGGTCCGTCCCTTTCCAGGTGGGGTCGCACCCGTGGTCCGCAGTGACCAGCACCAGGTCTCCGGGCTGGAGCCGGGCCGCCAGTTCCGGCAGACGCCGGTCCACGGTCATAAGCCCTTCCCCGTAGCCTTTGGCGTCCCGCCGGTGGCCGTAGGTGGAATCGAAATCCACGAAGTTGGTGAACACCAGGCTCCGGTCTCCGGCAGCGTCCAGGGCCTCCAGGGTGGCGTCGAACAGGGCGTCCAAGCCGGTGGCATGCCAGGCCCGGGTTATCCCCCTGTGGGCGAAAATATCTGCGATTTTCCCCACCGCATAGACCCCACCGGCTTTTTCGTACACTTCATCCAGCAGGGTCTTTTCCGGCGCCGGTACTGCATAGTCGTGGCGGTTCCCGGTACGGGTGAATTCCCCGGCCTTTTCCCCTACAAAGGGACGGGCGATGACCCGGGCGATGTGGTAGGGCTGGACAAGTCTGTAGGCAATCTCACAGAGTTTGTACAGATTCTCCAGTCCGAAGGTCCGTTCATGAGCGGCAATCTGGAGCACCGAATCAGCGGAAGTGTAGACAATGGGCTTGCCGGTACGCATGTGCTCTTCTCCCAGTTCCTGGATGATCACCGTGCCGGAAGCGTGCTTTTCCCCCAGCACACCGGGGAGATGGCCTTCCCGGATCAGCCCGTCAATGATGTCCTTCGGGAAGCAGTGGGGCTTGTCGGGAAAATAGCCCCAGTTGAACATCACCGGCACTCCTGTCAGTTCCCAGTGGCCGCTGAGGGTATCCTTGCCGCTGCTGATCTCTTTGGCATAGGTATAGGCCCCGGCCAGGGGTTCCGGACTGCCGATGGAATGGGCCAGGTCCTCTCCAGTACTCCTTTTGTGGGCCAGTTCCAGCCCATACCGGGCCAGGTTGGGCAGGGCCAGGAAGGACGCTCCCGGGGCCTGCTCCTTCTGCCGGGCAAACCAGCGGGCAATGTGGCCCAGGGTATCCGCTCCGGCGTCTCCGAATTTTGCCCCATCAGGGGCGCCCCCGATGCCAAAGGAATCCATCATCAGGATGATGCACCGTTTCATTTCTTTTCCTCCCTTCCCAACAACTCGTTCAATGCCCGGCGGACAATGGTCTGGAACCGGTTCTCCGCCAGCCGGTAGATTTCCGGCGAGGCAATGCTTTCGCTTTCCGTCCGTTTGGCCACCACCCCGCACAGGCTGGCCGCCTTCAGGCCCAGGGCCTGGGAGGTGACGAACACCGGAGCGGTTTCCATTTCGTAATTGGTGACCCCCAGCTGCTGCCATTCCTTCATGCTCCCCTGGAACCGGCGGAGTACATAGCCGGTGAAGCTGTCGTACCGTTCCTGGCCGGGCCAGAAGGTATCCGAGCTGCAGCAGATGCCCACCTGATGGGGCACGTTTTCCACCAGGGCCGCATAGGCCAGCAGCTGGGTCAGTTCAAAATCCGCCACCGCCGGGAATTCCAGGGGGGCATAGTGGGAGCTGGTGCCCTCCAGCCGGACCGCTGCCTTGATGATCACCACATCTCCCAGTTCCAGGCCGTCCTGGATGGAGCCGGTGGTCCCCACCCGGATCACCCGTCTGATCCCCAGCCGGGCCAGTTCTTCCAGGCAGATGGCGGTGGAAGGGCCTCCCATGCCGGTGGAGCACACCAGTACCGGCCGGTTCTGGACCTGGGTGAGACAGCTGGTGTATTCCCGGTGGCTGGTCAGATCCACCGTAGGGCCCATGGCTTCCGCCAGGGACCGGACCCGTCCCGGATCCCCGGGCAGCAGGGCCGTATCCGCTCCCATCAGCCGTTCCCGGGACAGCTGGGTATGATACATGACTTCATGAGGTTCCGCATAATGACGATCCATGGTATCACTTCCTTGGTTGCAGTTCTCTTACCCTTTATTATACGAAAGAGCAGGACCCCTGTTCAAGGCCCCGCTCCCCCTGTTTTTGGCCCTTCAGGCCTTTCCTTCTTCTTTTTCCATGGTTTCCCGCACGGTTTCCTCACAGGACCGCATGGCCAGGATGCTCTGTTCGAACAGTTTGTTCAGATCCCAGCCCAGCATATCCGCTCCCTGCTGGATCACGTCCCGGCTGCATCCGGCAGCAAAATGCTTGTCCTTGAATTTTTTCTTCAGGGACTTCACTTCCATATCCTGGACGCTTTTGCTGGGGCGCATAAGGGCCGCTGCCCCGATGAGCCCGGACAGTTCGTCCACCGCATAGAGAACCTTTTCCATTTCCTCCCTGGGTTCCACATCGCTGCACCGGGGCCATCCGTGGCTGGCCACCGCATGGATCAGCCGGTCGTCCCAGCCTTTTTCCTTCAGGATCTCCGCTTCCTTCCGGCAGTGCTTTTCCGGATATTTCTCAAAATCCAGGTCATGGAGCAGGCCCACCATGCCCCAGAAGTCTTCCTCATCCCCATAGCCCAGTTCCCGGGCAAAGTACCGCAGGCAGCCTTCCACCGTCAGTCCATGCTGGAGATGGAAGGGTTCCTGGTTGTATTCTTTCAGCAGTTCCCAAGCTTCTTCGCGCGTATTGGCCATTTCTGTCTCTCCTTCCAACGTCATTATCCCCAGTATACCACAAGGGGTGGAGAAAGGAGAAACAAAAGTTCCGGAAGAAGCACATTTTTCTTTCAAAAACGTTCAAACCGTGTATTTTTTCACAGGAGGGCCGGCGCTATAATAAAAAGCTATAAGGGAGTTGATGAAATTGCAGGAACAGCAAATACGCAACCTGACACTGGCAGGGATGTTCGCCGCACTGGCCTTCGCCTGCTTCTCCTATCTCCGGATCGAGATCCCCATGGGAATGGGGCTTACCGGGAAGATCTATGTGGGCCACGCCTTCATCCTGCTGTCCGCCCTGGTGCTGGGGGCCAGATACGGAGCCCTGTCCGGGGCCATTGGCCTGGCTCTGGCGGACCTGCTGGCCGGGTACACCACTTCCGCCCCACCCACCTTCCTGGCCAAGTTTCTCCTGGGCTGGTCCACTGCCTGGGCGGCTCAGCACCTGTGCCAACTGGACCGGCTCACGGAAGACAGAGCCCGGCTCCGGGCCGCGGCCCTGGCCTCCATCTTCGGTTCCATGGTGAACGTGATCACCGAGCCCCTGATCCGCTACAGTTTCAAAGTGTTCATCCTGGGCCTGCCCCAACCAATCGCTTACGTAAGCGCCATAAACTGCGCCGTCAGCATGGCGGTGAGCAATGTGGTGTCCGTGGTGCTGGCAGTGGTGCTGTATCGGGTGATGGAGAAAAGCATAGGGCTGTGACCCACAAATAAAAAAGGACTGTTGCCCATGCAACAGCCCTTTTTTATTTCTACTTCGCATAATCCACTGCCCGGGTTTCCCGGACGATGACCACTTTGATCTGTCCCGGATATTCCATATCCTCTTCGATCTTCTTGGCCACATCGTGGGCCAGGATGGTGGCGGCATCGTCGTCCACCTTTTCCGGTTTCACCATGATGCGGATTTCCCGTCCGGCCTGGACAGCATAGCATTTCTCCACGCCGTCGAAGGATTCGGCGATTTCTTCCAACCGCGTCAGCCGTTTCAGATAGGTTTCCAGGGTCTCCCGACGGGCTCCCGGCCGTGCCGCAGAAATGGCATCGGCGGCGGAAACCAGCACTGCCTGGACGGATGTGGGTTCGCAGTCTCCGTGGTGGGACATGATGGTGTTGATGACGATATCGGATTCGTGATACCGTTTGGCCACTTCCGCCCCCAGGTCCACATGGGACCCTTCCACTTCGTGGTCCACGGCCTTGCCGATATCGTGGAGCAGCCCGGCCCGTTTGGCCGAGTTCACGTCCACCCCCAGTTCGGCGGCCATCAGGCCGGCCAGATGAGCCACTTCGGTGGAATGTTTCAGCACGTTCTGTCCGTAGCTGGTCCGGTATTTCAGACGGCCCAGCAGCTTGATCAGTTCCGGATGGATGCCGTGGACACCCACTTCGAAGGTAGCCTGTTCCCCGGCTTCCTTGATCTTCTGATCCAGTTCCTTCTGGGCTTTTTCCACCATTTCCTCGATCCGGGCCGGATGGATCCGGCCGTCGTTGATCAGTTTCTCCAGAGCGATCCGGGCCACTTCCCGGCGTACCGGGTCGAAGCCGGAAATGATCACCGCTTCCGGCGTGTCGTCGATGATCAGATCGATACCGGTGAGAGTTTCCAGGGTCCGGATGTTCCGGCCTTCCCGGCCGATGATCCGGCCTTTCATCTCATCGTTGGGCAGAGGCACCACAGTGACCGTGGTTTCCGCCACCTGGTCGGCAGCGCACCGCTGGATGGCCAGGGAAATGATTTCCCGGGCCTTCTGGTCCGCGGTATCCTTGGCTTCCTGTTCCATTTCCTTGATCAGGCGGGCTTTGTCATGTTTGACTTCCTCCCGGACATTGTCCAGGAGTTCCTGCTTGGCTTCTTCACTGGTGAGACCGGAAATCCGTTCCAGTTCCACCATCTGCTGGTCGTACAGGGCATCGACTTTGGCCTGGGCTTCCCGCAGGCGGTTGCTTTGTTCCAGAAGTTTTTCTTCCTTCTTTTCATAAGCATCCATTTTTTTGTCGACGTTTTCTTCCTTCTGGACCAGACGCCGTTCATTTTTGCTGAGTTCCGCTCTTCTTTCTTTATTTTCCCGTTCCATTTCGGACCGGAGACGGTGGATTTCTTCCTTGGCTTCCAGCAGCGCTTCCTTCTTCTTGGCATCGCCTGCTTTCTTGGCATCTTCCAGGATCTGTTTGGCTGTCTCTTCTGCAGAGCCGATTTTCCCTTCAGCTACATTTTTACGAGCCAGATATCCCCCTCCAACGCCTAATAAACAAAGGACTACAGCAATAACTACACTCATGGGATCTATGATGAGCACCTCCTCTTTTGCGAATTTTTCATAAAACCCTACTCATACAACAAATAAGGCAACCAGAGGTCGCCTTAACACCCAATGAACGCGATTGGACAGAAATATTTTATAGTATTTTCACAGAGGTGTCAATAAAAAGGGGCTGTTGCCTGGGCAACAGTCCCTTTTTAGTCTCTAATCACTAGTCCCTAGTCTCTAGCCAGTGGAGGGAACCCGGTCTCGGGTTCCTGGAATTCCATTGAAAAATCTTCCAGGGCCATGGCGATGGGGCCGGTGCCGAAGCCCCGGCTGGCCAGCATCCGGGCCAGAGCGGCTTTGGCCTTTCTGGGGTCTTCCGGATATTTCCGCCGGATCTTGTCCCCCTGGGCCTGGGCCAGGGCCAGAGCCCGGTCCGTTTCTTCCTCTTCGGTGACTTCCCCCAATGCCTCCCGGGCGTCCTCTCCGGACAGGCACCGGCGGGTGAGCATCAGCCGGAGATACTGCTTTCCGTAGAACTTCTTCCGCCGCCAGGCATCCAGCACCGACCGGGCACACCGAGCATCATCCACAAAGTGATGGTCCGCCAGTTTCTGGAGCACCTGGTCCTGGAGTTCTTCCGGGCAGCCCCGTTCCCCCAGCTTCTGCCGCAGTTCCCGGGTACTGTGGTCCCGGAGGGCCAGCTTGTCCAGGCAGAAGTTGTAGGCTTCCGCATGGGTGGTCAGCAGCTTTTTGGATTTACTCCACATGGTCTCCGTCCGTTTCCGGAGTCATGACCAATTCATCCGGTTCCTGGGCGCCATCCTGTGCCTGGACCGGTTTCCCGTCCGCCGGCAGGCCGGCTGCTGCCCGGATCCGGGCTTCCACTTCAGCAGCCATATCCGGATGTTCCTTCAGGAAGGTCTTGGTGTTTTCCCGCCCCTGACCGATCCGCTGGTCTCCGTAGGAATACCAGGCACCGCTCTTGTTCAGGATGTTGTACTGGACACCCAGGTCCACCAGGCATCCTTCATGAGAAATCCCTTCCCCATACATAATGTCGAATTCCGCCTGTTTAAAGGGAGGCGCCACCTTGTTTTTCACCACTTTCACCCGGGTATGGTTCCCGATGATGTCGTTGCCGCTCTTCAGGCTTTCCACCCGGCGCACATCCATCCGGATGGTGGAGTAGAACTTCAGGGCACGGCCCCCGGTGGTCACTTCCGGATTCCCGAACATGACCCCCACCTTTTCACGGATCTGGTTGATGAACACGGTCGCTGTACGGGACTTGGCAATGACCCCGGTGAGCTTCCGGAGGGCCTGGCTCATAAGCCGGGCCTGGAGCCCTACATGGGAATCCCCCATATCCCCTTCGATTTCCGCTTTGGGCACCAGGGCCGCTACGGAGTCGATGACGATAATGTCGATGGCACCGCTGCGCACCAGTGCGTCACAGATTTCCAGGGCCTGTTCCCCGGTATCCGGTTGGGAAATCAGCAGGTTGTCGATATCCACGCCCAGGTGCCGGGCATATTCCGGATCCAGGGCATGTTCCGCGTCAATGAAAGCCGCGTAGCCGCCCCGTTTCTGGGCCTCGGCGATCATGTGCAGGGCCACGGTGGTCTTGCCGGAAGATTCCGGTCCGTAGATCTCGATGATCCGGCCCCGGGGAATCCCCCCTACCCCCAGCGCAATATCCAGGGACAGGGCCCCGGTGGGAATGGTTTCAATGTTCATTTTGGCGCTGGCAGCCCCCAGCTTCATGATGGACCCTTTGCCAAAGTCCTTTTCAATCTGTTTCAGAGCCGCATCCAACGCTTTATTCTTATCCGCATCCAAACTCATGGTATCATCTCCTTGTACTGCAGTTGCTTCTATTTAGTATATAAACATTTGTTCGTAAAGTCAAGGTTTTCTGGGGAGATCTTTCAATTCCTGCTGGGTAAACACGTAGGATTTGTTGCAGTACTGGCAGTGGACCTCGGTCTGAGGGTCCTGGAGGATTTCTTCGAAATCCTTTTTGGGCAGGCCGCAGAGCATGCCCGCCACTTTGTCCCGGCTGCAGCCGCAGTGGAAGGAAACCGGATGGGATTCCAGGATCTCCACAGGCAGTCCCTTGGCCACCTTCCGGATCATTCCTTCGGCATCCAGACCGGTCTGGAGCAGTTCCGTCACATAGGGCAGGGTCAGGATGTTGTCTTCCAGGGTCTTGATGGTCTCTTCTGAAGCATCAGGGAGCAGCTGGACAAAGTATCCGCCGGAAACAGCCACGGAGCCGTCCTTCTCAATGAGTACCCCCAGGGCCACGCTGGAAGGGGTCTGTTCCGATACCGCCAGGTACCGGGTAAGATCCGCGGCGATTTCCCCGCTTTTCAGGGTGGAGACCCCGGTGAAAGGTTCTCCCTGGAGAGGGCACCGGGTAACGGTGACCACCCCGTAATGGCCTACCCCGCCGCCTACATCCAGCTTGCCGTTTTTCAGAGGCAGCATCACTTCCGGGTGCATCACAAAACCCCGGACCTGATAATCCCGGGCATCGGCCATCACCTGGCCCAGGGGGCCGTCCCCCTTGAACCGGACCGTCACCGCTTCCCCGGCCTTCATGGTGGCCGCCAGCAGCAGGGCTCCGGCGGCGGTACGGCCCAGGGCCGCCGCTGCCAGAGGGCTGCAGTGGTGGATCTCATTCATGTGCTGGGTCAGGTGGGTGGTGGTCACGGCATAGATCCGGGCATCCCCGGCAGTGGCCTTGACTAACACATCTTCCATAGGCACCTCTTACAGCTGTTTGGCCAGGTTGACCATTTCGATCACGGCCATGGCCGCATCGGAGCCCTTGTTCCCGGCTTTGGTGCCGGCCCGTTCCACGGCCTGTTCGATGTTTTCCGTAGTGACCACCCCGAAGGCAGTGGGCACTTCCGTTTCCATGTTCACCAGGGCAATCCCCTTGGATACTTCGTTGCACACATAGTCGTAATGGCTGGTGGCACCCCGGATCACAGCCCCCAGGGCGATGATTCCGTCATACTTGCCGCTTTTGGCCATTTTCTTGGCGATCAGAGGGATTTCAAAAGCCCCGGGCACCCAGGCCACGGTAATGTCATCCCCATTGGCCCCATGCCGGCGCAGGGTGTCTTCCGCACCGCTGAGCAGCTTGCTGGTGATGAATTCGTTGAAACGGGATACCACGATCCCGATTTTCAGACCTTCCGCTAACAGTTGTCCTTCCAGAATTTTCATTTTACATCCTCCACATCTTCATGTAATTCATGGCCCATACGCACCTGTTTGGTGACCATGTACCGATGGTTGTAGCAGTTGTCTTTCATGATGATGGGCACTGTTTCCGTAATGGTGATTCCATAGCCGGAAAGGCCTGCCCGTTTGGCCGGGTTGTTGGTCATCAGCCGGATGCTGGTGAGCCCCAGGTCCGCCAGGATCTGTGCCCCGATGCCGTAATCCCGCATATCCGGTTTGAAGCCCAACTTCACATTGGCGTCCACCGTATCCAGTCCCTGATCCTGGAGTTCATAGGCCCGGAGCTTGTTGGCCAGGCCGATGCCCCGGCCTTCCTGCTGCATGTACAGCACTACCCCGCAGCCTTCCTTTTCGATCATCTTCAGGCTGGTGGCCAGCTGGTCCCCGCAGTCGCAGCGGAGGGATCCCAGGGCGTCCCCGGTGAGGCATTCGGAATGGACCCGGACCAGCACATTCTTCTTGCCGGCCACATCCCCTTTGATGATGGCCACATGGCATTTGTCGTCCAGGTCGTTTTCATAGCCGATGGCCCGGAAGGTGCCGTATTTGCTGGGCAGGGCCACATTGGCGATCCGGTGGACCATTTTTTCCGTTTTTTTCCGATAGGCGATCAGATCCGCCACGGTGATGAAGGTCAGATTGAACTTCTTGGCAAATTCCATCAGTTCCGGAGTCCGGGCCATGGTGCCGTCATCGCTCATGATTTCGCAGCAGATGCCCACCGGTTTCAGCCCTGCCAGACGGCACAGGTCCGTGGTGGTTTCCGTATGGCCCGTACGCCGGAGCACCCCGCCTTCCCGGCTGCGGAGGGGGAATACATGTCCCGGCCGCCGGAAGTCTTCCGGTTTGGCGCTTTCGTCGGCGCATTTCTTGATGGTGTAGGCCCGTTCCACGGCGGAGATCCCGGTGGTGGTGTCCTTGTGATCGATGGATACGGTAAAGGCGGTTTCATGGTTGTCCGTGTTGTTGGCCACCATGGGTTCCATCTGGAGCCGGTCCAGGATGGCCCCGTCACAGGGCATGCAGATCAGGCCCTTGGCATGGGTGGCCATGAAGTTGATGTCGTCGGGAGTCACATACTCCGCGCTCATGATCAGATCCCCTTCGTTTTCCCGGTCGGGGTCATCGGTGACCAGAACCATTTTGCCGGCACGGATGTCCGCAATGGCCTGTTCAATGGGGGCAAACTGAAATTTTTTATCCATGATTTTCTCTCCTTACATAAATCCATTTTCGAAAAGGGTGGCTTTGGTCAGCCCCCCGGATTTTCTGGTTTCCAGCATCCGTTCCACATATTTCCCCAGAATGTCCGTTTCCAGGTTCACCTTGTCTCCGGTCTTTTTGAAGCCCAGGGTGGTGAACTGGACGGTAAGGGGGATCAGGGAGACGGAAAAGGTGGTGTCCGTCACTTCCGTGATGGTCAGGCTAATGCCGTCGATGGCAATGGATCCCTTGGTGACCATCCCCCGGAGCAGCTCCGGACTGCAGCTGATGGTGGTGACTTTGGCAATGCCTTCCGGGCGGATCTTCACAATGGTTCCCACCCCGTCCACATGGCCGCTGACAATATGGCCGTCCAGACCGTCTCCCACATGGAGGGTCCGTTCCAGGTTGATCCGGTCCCCCTTCTCCAGGGAACCGATGGTGGTCCGGCGGGCGGTTTCCGGCATCACATCCACGGTGAAGCGCTGGCTGTCAAACTTCGTCACCGTCAGGCAGGCCCCGTTGCAGCAGACGCTTTCCCCGATTTTCAGCAGGGGCGGAATGGTCTGGGCGGCAATGGTGAGCCGGTAGGAATTCTGTTCCCGGCGCAGGTCCTCCACCTTGCCCAGTTCCGCAATGAGTCCCGTAAACATGGCCTCAGCTCCTTTCCAACAGGCCCGTGACCATCAGGTCCGTGCCGAAGGCTTCGTACTGAGGTTCCTGGAGGGTCACCCGCAGGTCCATGTTCCGGGCCCCCCGGCCCCCGATGGCACCCAGGTTCCGCTTGCCCCCGATCAGGCAGGGAGCGATAAAGGCATAGACCCGCTGGGCCAGCTTGCCATCAAAGAAGGCACCATGGACCTGGCTGCCTCCTTCCACCAGCACGCTGGTCTTTTCCTGCTGTCCCAGTCTGTCCAGCAGGATGCCCAGATCCAGGGCCCCGTTCTTTTCCGGGATCTGCCATACGGTCACCTGGTCCAGGGCCTGGAAGGCTGCCGCTTTGTCCCGGTCCGCTTTCAGGGAGGTGACCAGGAGGGTCCTGGCTTCCCCGTCGGTGAACACCTTCCGGTCCATGGGCAGCTGACAGTGGCTGTCCAGGACGATCCGCAGGGGATTCTTTCCTTCCACCAGCCGGCAGGTCAGGGACGGATCGTCGTTGAGGACCGTGTTCTTTCCCACCAGGATGCAGTCGTAGATGCTCCGGAGCTTGTGGGCATAAGTCCGGGACTGCTCATTGGAGATCCATTTGGAATCTCCGGAGGCCGTGGCGATTTTCCCGTCCAGGGTCATGGCGTATTTCAGGGCCACAAAAGGACGGCCCGTCTTCATCCAGTGCATGAACACTTCGTTCTGCCGGTTGGCTTTGTCCGCCAGTACCCCCCGGACCACTTCCACCCCCGCTTCCTGGAGCCGGGCAAAGCCCCGTCCGGCCACTTTCGGGTTGGGATCGTCCGCCGCCGCCACCACTTTTTTGATGCCGGCCCGGATCAGGGCCTCACAGCAGGGGCCCGTACGGCCGTAATGGGAGCAGGGCTCCAGGGTCACATAGGCGGTGCAGCCTTCCACCTGGTTCCCGGCATCCGCCATGGCCATGATTTCCGCATGGGGCTGGCCGGCTTTGTGGTGGTAGCCTTTGCCAACGATCTGCCCTTCCGGGTTTACGATGACGCAGCCCACCAGAGGATTGGGACTGGTGCAGCCCCGGGCTTTTTCCGCCAGGTCCAGGGCCATCTGCATATATTCTTCGTCTGTCACTGTTTCACCCGCTTTCATGATTTGCCAAATATAAAGCCGTGCCATCCGGGGAGGATAGCACGGCAAATATACTTTTCCGAACCTGTCTTTTCTCATCCAGACTGTACTGTCGGTATCGGAATTTCACCGATTCGTGCCAAGGCTCGCGGACTTTACCGCCGGTAGGGAATCGCACCCCTCCCCAAAGACAAAACTTATGATGTTGTTCCGGAAATATTATATCATATCTGTATGGGATTGCAAGAAGCCAGATACGGCGCGGTGCGCCTTGAAAAGCTCATATCGAACCGCAGGCCCGGCGGCCCGCTGGATGCACGGACAAGCAGCGGTTTGGCGGGCTGCCCGGCGTGCAGCCCCTACAGGATCGCAACGGGGTATCGGATTCCAGCCATCCCGTTCTTCACTCTGCACTCTTCCCTTTTTCCTGCAATCAGAAGGAGTATTCCGCCCCTACGATGATCCGGCGTCCGGGCATGGGATAATTATCCTGCCCATTGACGACACCGGCATATTCGGCATACGCAGCGTTGTTCAGGTTATAGATGTTAGCAAAACCGGTCCAGTTGTTGGTGAACTTATACCGGGCAGCCAGGTCCAGGGTGAAGTAATTGTGTTCCCCATACTTTTCGCCGGACAGCCCGGAACCGCCCCGGCCCGTCAGGGACACGTTCCACTTGGTGTCATGGTACCGGACACCGGCCTGGAAGTAGTTGGGCGCGTAGTTCAGGTCTCTTACATAGCCATTACCGTCCTGCTTGTCGGTATTCACCTTTACGTAGGTATAAGCTGCATCGATATCCCACAGTTTGTTCAGGTGATGTTCCACGGACAGGGTCATGCCGCGTCTCTTTTCCTTATCGATATTTCTTACATACATGGGATGAGAAGAATAATCCCATCTAATGGCATTATCCAGATTACTGTAGAAAGCAGTGACGCCAGCTTCTGTTTTATCGTCAATTTTGAAGTTGTACCCGGCACTCCAGACGTTCCCCGTTTCCGGTTTCAGATTTTTATTACCATACGCGCTGTAATCTCCCCAAGGACCTACATTTTTATATTCATAATATAAATCGTCCGTAGTAGGAGCTCTGAATACGGAGTTCCAGGACAGGTAAGCATTGCTGTCCTGGCTGAACTTTTTGTTTACCGCCACGCTGCCGGTGGTCCGGCTGCCGGCCTCGCTGTGGTTGTCATAGCGCACGCCGGTATTCAATTGCCAGGTCGGTGCAAATTTCCACTGATCCTGCAGGAACACGGCTTTGTTGTTATAGCTTCCGCTGTTGTATAATCCCTTATGGGTCACTTTGGCATTCCGGTATTCCAATCCAGCCACCAGGGTATTGGTGTCGGACAGGGCGAAATTCTGCTGGCCTTCGATGCCCCAGTCTCTTTCATTCATTTCCCCATCATTGGAAGAATAGAGAGGAGCGCCGAAGTTGGAATAGTTCAGGTAATTTCTATAAGCCTGCAGGTAACCGGAGTTTCTGGAATCCCGATTCCAGTCATATTTGATGCCCACGTTATTGGTTTTCTTAGTGGTATGACGCTGGTCTGCATTGGGCTGGTAAGAATAATCATACAGCCCAGCCAGCAGGTTCCCTTCCAGATTGGAATAATCGTAGTTGACGGTCAGTCTATCACTCTTGGTGAAATCCTGGGTCAATTTCAGGGAAAGGGCATCCTGGGTATAGTTGGATTGACCGTTCCATTTTTTCGTATCCCCGTTGGTGTCTTTGTATTTCAGATAAGAAGCCTTATTCCGGTTGAAGCCCACCTGGAAACCGGTTTTATTGACCTTGCCCCCGAAGGAAGCCCCCAGGTCCTGGGTACCCCAGGAGCCATAACCCACATGGACCGTGCCGGTCGTTTCTTCCGGTGTCTTGGTGATGACGTTGATGACGCCGCCTACGGCATCTGCACCATACAGAGTGGAAGCCCCGCCTTTGACGACTTCGATCCGTTCGATCATGCTCACCCCAGGAAGGGTGTTGGCATCCAGGGTGGACTTCCCGCTGGTGGGTCCCATGCTGTTGTTCACCCGGCGGCCATCCACCATAACAACGACGCGTTCGTCCCCGTTCAGCATGACTTTCCGTTCAAAAGCAGGGGTTCCGGCATCAAGTACCCGTGCCCCCGGCACATCCTCCAGGGCATCGGTGACCGTCCGGTAGCCCCGGTCGGAGATCTGCTGGCTGGTGATCACGGTCACATCCGCCGGCGTATCCGCTTTGGTGTTCTTCAGCCGGTTGGCGGTGATCACGATGGTTTCGTCTTTGCCTTCCACAGGGGCATCCGCTGCCCAGGCTGCTGCAGGGCTCCCCAGGACCACTGCCGTCAGCACAGCCCCCGTCAATTTCCTGTTCCACACGTTTTTCATCCTAAAACTTCCTTTCCTCTTTACAAAATGTTCACCTAACAGTGTACTGTAAAAAAGGAAATTCGGCAAATAGGGGGGAGTTATGGGGTGATATAGATTAAGGCTATAGCAAAAGGGGGTGTGAAAAAATGCTTTTTCACACCCCGTCACTAGTCACTAGTCACTAGTCTCTAGTCACTAGCCGATGGAAGCCAGCTGACGCAAGCGAAATAAAGGCGCTGTGGATGATTTTTTCACAGCGCCCTAATACCTCACCCTCATCAGATACAGCCCCTGGGCCGGTGCGGCCATGCCGGCCTGTTTCCGGTTTTTGGCCGCCATCACCCGGGCGAAATCTTCTTCATTCCACTGGCCCGTGCCCACCCGGACCAGGCAGCCCACGATGTTCCGGACCATCCGGTACAGGAACCCGTCCCCGGTAATGGTGAAGGTGTACAGATTTCCGTCCTGGACCCACCGGGCTTCGGTCAGGGTCCGCACCGGCGAGGTATCCTGGCTTCCCTGGTTCTTGAAGGAGGTGAAGTCATGCTTTCCCAGGAGCAGGGCCGCCGCCCGGTTCATGGCCTCCACATCCAGTTTCTCCCGGATCTCCCAAGTGGTGTTCCGCTGGGTTGGATCCGGCAGGGGGGAATAATAGATTTTATACTGGTAGGTCTTGTCCACCGCGTCGAACCGGGCGTGGAAATCATCCCGGACCACTTCCGCTTCCCGGATGGCAATGTCCGGCGGCAGATGGGGTTCCAGTGCCCGGCGGTAGTTTTCCGGCGGGATCCGGGAACTGGTGGCAAAGGAAATCACCTGGCCCAGGGCGTGGACCCCTGCATCGGTCCGTCCGGCGGCCTTGATCAGGATGGGTTCCTTCAGCACTTCCGTCAGGGCCTTTTCCAGCACCTGCTGGACCCCCACCCCGTTTTTCTGCCGCTGGAACCCCTGGTAACGGGTTCCGTCATAGGCCACTGTGGCTTTAATGGTCCGGATCATGCGGGGATCCCCCAGCGCAGGAAGGCCAGCAGGGCAAACAGGGCCAGCATCACCAGCCCGGTCAGGGCATCGGCTTTGCCGTAGACCAGTTCATGCATCCGGGTCCGTCCTTCCCCGCCCCGGTAGCACCGGGCTTCCATGGCCAGAGCCAGTTCGTCCGCCCGGCGGAAGGAGGAGATGAACAGGGGAATCAGGATGGGCAGCATGTTTTTGGCCCGCTTCATGATGTTCCCGGAGGAAAAATCCGCCCCCCGGGACATCTGGGCCTTCATGATCCGGTCTGTTTCCTCCAGCAGGGTGGGAATGAACCGGAGGGCGATGGTCATCATCATGGCCAGTTCGTGGGCCGGCACCCCGATTTTTTTGAAGGGACGGAGCAGGGATTCAATGCCGTCGGTCAGCACAATGGGAGACGTGGTGAAGGTCATCAGGGAAGACACCAGGAGCAGCAGGACCAGCCGCAGGGACATCTTCACCCCCAGCACGATCCCTTCTCTGGTGACGGTGATGAACTTCCAGTGCCACAGGGCTTCCCCCGGATCCGTGACAAAATGGATCACCATAGTCAGCAGGATGATGATCCACAGGGGCTTGATGGACCGGAGCAGCAGTCCTGCCGGCAGTTTTGCCAGGGCAGCCCCCAGCACGATGAACCCGATGAGGATCCCGTAGGAAAGGGGCGAATTGGCCAGGAACACCATGACCATATAGAACAGCACCGCCAGGATCTTGGTCCGGGGATCCAGCCGGTGGATGCAGGAATTCCCGGGATAGTACTGTCCCAGGGTAATGTCTGTCAGCATGTTTTCCACCCCTTTGCTTTGTCAATGGCCCGGATCAGTTCTTCTTTGGTGAGGGGCGTCCCTTCAATGGGCAGGCCCTGGTTCCGGAGTTCTTCCGCCAGTTTCACGCTTTCCGGCACGTCCACGGAAAGGGATTCCAGTTTTTCCCGTTCATGGGTGAACAGCTCCCGGGCCGGACCGTCCAGCTGGAGACGGCTGTCACTCATGACCAGGAGCCGGCTGGCGTACTGGGCGGCTTCTTCCATGCTGTGGGTGATCAGCAGCACCCCCATTTTCCGTTTCTCGAAGATTTTCCGCAACTGGCCGAAGATGCTGTCCCGGCTGATGGGATCCAGCCCGGCACTGGGTTCGTCCATGATCAGGTAATCCGGTTCCATGGCCACCACCCCGGCAATGGCCACCCGGCGCATCTGCCCCCCGGAAAGCTGGAAGGGTGACCGCTGGGCGAAGGTGTCGAAATCCAGGTCTACGAATTCCATGGCGCTGCGCACCGCTTCTTCCACCTCCGGTTCGGACTTTCCCTGGTTCCGGGGCCCGAAAGCGATGTCTTCGTAGATGGTTTCCGCAAACAGCTGGTGTTCCGGATACTGGAACACCATGCCCACCCGGTTCCGGGCCGTCTTGGCTTCCGGAGTCTTTGCCGCCAGGTCCACCCCGTCCACCAGCACCTTCCCCGCCATGGGATGGAGCAGTCCGTTGAGATGCTCCGCCAGGGTGGATTTGCCGCTGCCGGTATGGCCGATGAGAGCCACGAACTCCCCTTTTTCCAGGGTGAAGCTCACATCATCCAGGGCCTTCTTTTCCAGGCTGGTATGGGTCATATAGGTATAGGAGATATGGTCTACTTGGATGGACATAATGCTTCACACAACTCCTTATGGGTAATGATGGGCGGCAGCCGGTGGCCCTGTTTGTCCAGGGCATCCGCCACTTCCGCCGCCAGGGGGCATTCCAGCCCCAGGCCCCGGATCCGGTCCACCTGGGTGAATACTTCCTTGGGTGTCCCTTCCAGGACGATCTTCCCTTTTTCCATGGCGATGATCCGGTCGGCCAGGATGGCCTCTTCCATTTTATGGGTAATGTACACAATGGTGATATGCTTTTCTTTGTTCAGCTTCAGCACCGTGGAGACGATTTCCTTCCGTCCCTTGGGATCCAGCATGGCGGTGGGCTCGTCAAAGACGATGCACCGGGGTTCCAGGGCCAGTACCCCGGCAATGGCCACCCGCTGTTTCTGGCCCCCGGACAACCGGTGAGGGGCCCGTTTGGCATAATCCAGCATATCCACGGCCGCCAGGGCTTTTTCCACCCGGGGACGGATTTCCGGCCCGGGGACACCGATGTTCTCCAGCCCGAAAGCCACATCTTCCTCCACAATGGCTGCCACGATCTGGTTGTCCGGGTTCTGGAACACCATGCCCACGGTCTGGCGCACGGGCCAGAGATTTTCTTCTATGGCGGTATCCAGACCGCCCACCAGACAATGTCCGCTGGTAGGGGTCAGGAGACCGTTGAAATGACGGGCCAGGGTGGATTTTCCACTGCCGTTGGTCCCGATAATAGCCACAAATTCGCCGGGAGCAATGGACAGGTCGATTCCCTGGAGTGCCGTCATTTCCTGATTTTGCCCATCCACATAGGTATGGGTCAGATTTTTCGTTTCAATGATCGGTTCCATAACATCCTCCATAAAGTTAAATTATAGCTTTGTTTACCGGAATCAGTCAATAATAAAGGGGGGTGTCGCACGTTCCGTGCAACACCCCCTTAGCTGTAGAGCCGCATAGCGGCTCAAGTCTGGAGTCTGAAGTCTGGAGCCGAAGGTTAAATTTGCAGGCAAATTTTTTGAATGTGTAGAACCTTTGGACGAAATGATCTCTCAGATTGATTGCAATTCTGGTTTTACAGAATCAAAAGGATCCGTCCAGCCAGACGGATCCTGTCCTGAGACTTCCGACTTCATACTTCAGACTAAGGGGCTGTTGCGCATGCAACAGCCCCCATCAACGGTACAGCATTTTTTCTATTCTTACAGCACTCCCGCCGGCAGGGCCATTTCCACCCCCGGCCCGATGGGCAGCCCCAGGGTCATCCAGCCAATCAGGAAGATGATCCAGGCAATCTGCAGGCAGACGGCAATGGGGATCAGGTTGGAGACCAGGGTCCCGATGGCGGCCTTGGGCATGTATTTTTCCTGGGCCACACTGAGGATCATCCACAGATAGGGGTTCATGGGCGTAAAGCAGTTGGTGGGAGAATCCCCCAGCCGGTACAGCAGCTGGGTAAAGCCCGGATGATACCCCAGCAGCATGAACATGGGGATGAAAATGGGGGCGAAGATGGCCCACTTGGCGGACCCGGAGGACATGAAGATATTCACCAGGCTGGTAATCAGCACAAACAGCACGCACATGGGCAGTCCGGTAAAGCCCACGTTCTTCAGGAAGTCAGCGCCTCCGATGGCCAGCAGGGTCCCCAGATGGGTCCAGCTGAACAGGGCCTGGAACTGGCCGCAGAAGAAGCAGAACACCACAAAGGCGCCCATGCCGCTCATCTGATGGACCATGGCCTTGTTCACGTCTTTGATGCAGGTGAAGGAACCGGTGGTGAAGCCATAGGTGAGCCCGGCCAGGCTGAACATGACGAACAGCAGGGGGATCAGGCCTTTCAGCAGCGGAGAACCCACAAAAGTGTGCCCGTCCTTGGACAACACACCGGTGAAGAACCCGGCAGCCAGGATCAGGATATAAATCACCACCACAAGAGCGGCCCGGTTCAGCCCCTTCACTTCGATGGGCTTCACCTCTCCCAGTTCTTCATCGGCCCCCGGTCCGTCATAGACCCCGAAACGGGGTTCCACGATCTTGATGGACACCAGGGCGATGATCAGAGCACAGAGGAAGGTGGAAGCGAACATGAAGTACCAGTTGCAGGTTACATCCACCGCAAAGACCCCGGCCTTGCCGAAGAACCCGTCAATGGCCTGGTTGGTCAGCCCCTGGAGCAGGGAATCAGTACCGGCGATCATCAGGTTGGCCCCGAAGCCGGCTTCTGCCCCGGCAAAGCCCACCATCATCCCCACTACAGGATGTTTCCGCACCCCGATGTAGGCAACGGCCGCCAGGGGCGGGATCACCACCATGGCCGTATCGGAGGCGATGTTGCCGCAGACCCCCAGGAACGCCACGATGAAGGGCACCAGGGAAGGCGGTACCCCTTTCATGCACCGGCGGAGCAGAGCCGCCAGCATGCCGGATTCTTCACAGAACCCGATGGCCAGGGTCATGGTAATCACCAGGCCCAAAGGAGCAAACCCGGTAAAGTTCTTCACCAGGGTGGTCAGCAGCCATTGGATGCCGGCCTTGGTGAAAAAGTTCTGGGAGGTGACGATTTTGTGGGAAGCGGGATTTTCCAGAGCAAATCCCGCCTGGGTGCAGATGGCCCCCACCACGGCTGTGATCACAAACAGGATGCAGAACAGGATGGCCGGGGGCGGCAGCCGGTTGCAGACCCGTTCCACGGTGTTGAGAAAACGGTCCAGCAGACTGCCTTTTGTTGCGTTCTTGGTTTCCATTGAGAGTCCTCCTTTGTTTCGGTTCCACTGGAAAGAGACAACATTTTTCTTTTTCCAAAAGGATCCGGATGTTCTCTGAAAAGAAATTCAGAGACATTGTCAAGAATATTACAAGATTTCTCCCATATTATATCAGAAACCAGGACAAAATTGTTGAATTTAAAATAATTTTCTGAAGAAAAGTCCATTTCATACGGACATTCTCGGGATATTTTTCATTTTTTGTTCCGACTTTCCACTCCAATTCGTTCCAGTCTCCTTGGTTCTGCAGCAAGAACATAGTTTGCTGATTTTAACAGAAAATTGCAGATTCTTTCTTTTCCATACTAAAGTGTATTCCCCCATCTCCAAAACAGAACAGCCCCATCCGCCTGCACCGTCCCTGCCCTTTCTATCCGGATTCCTTACTGGCACTGACAATGAGAAGTATCGTTCGGATGCCCTCCTTTCAACTGCCGTATTCCCCAATAAAAAAGAACCCGTCCGTTTGGGACGGGTTCTATCCATCGGCTCGAGACTCATGGCCCGAGACCCGAGACCGTGTGCCGCCTGGCGGCACACAAAACTTACAGCACTCCGGCCGGCAGGGCAATGCCCACGCCCGGTCCGAAAGGCAGACCCAGCATCATCCAGATCACCAGGAAGATGATCCAGGCTATCTGCAGGACAACGGCAATGGGGATCATGTTGGAAATCAGGGTCCCGATGGCGCAGTCCGGCATGTATTTTTCCTGAGCCACACTGAGGATCATCCAGATGTAGGGGCTCATGGGCGTGAAGCAGTTGCCCGGAGAGTCACCCAACCGATACAGCAGCTGGGTAAAGCCAGGATGGTAACCCAGCAGCATGAACATGGGAACGAAGATAGGGGCGAAAATGGCCCACTTGGCAGAACCGGAAGACACGAAGATGTTCACGATGGCGGAGATCAGGATGAAGGCGATACACATGGGAATCCCGGTGAAGCCCACACCCTTCAGGAAATTTGCCCCGCTGATGGCCAGCAGGGTGCCCAGTTTGGTCCAGTTGAACAGACCCTGGAACTGGCCGCAGAAGAAGCAGAACACCACATAGGCACCCATTCCGCTCATCTGTTTCACCATGGCGGAGTTGATGCTCTTCACATTGGTGAACTTTCCGGTGGTCTTCCCATATACAATGCCCGCAATACTGAACAGGAAGAACAGCAGCGGAATCAGGCCTTTCAGCATCAGGGATCCCACCACGGTCACACCGTCCTTGGACAGGACCTGGGTCTTGAAGCCCACGATAACGATGGCAATGTAGACCAGGCAGGCCAGGCCGGCATTGTGCAGCCCCTTGATTTCCAGGGGAGTCACTTCTTCCATCAGGGATTCTTCTTCGGATCCTTCATATTTCGGGAACCGGGGTTCGATGATGTGGATGGAAACCCAGCCGATGACAGCACCGCAGAGGAAGGTGGATACAAACAGGAAGTACCAGTTACAGGTCACATCCACTGCAAACAGCCCAGGAGCGCCCAGGAACGCATCGATGGCCTGGTTGGTGAGCCCCTGGAGCAGGGAGTCAGTCCCGGCCACCATCAGGTTGGCAGTGAACCCGGCCTGTGCCCCGGCATACCCTACCATCATGCCTACCACCGGATGTTTCTTGACCCCGATGTACACAATGGCGGCCAGAGGGGGAATCACGATCATCGCCGTATCAGAGGCAATGTTCCCGCAAGTCCCCAGGAAAGCAATCAGATAAGGAACCACCCCTGGAGGCACATTCTTCAGAGAACGTCTCAGCAGAGCCACCAGGAGACCGGATTCTTCACAGAACCCGATGGCCATGGTCATGGTGATTACCAGACCCAGAGGAGCAAATCCGGTGAAGTTCTTCACCAAATTGGTCAGCAGCCACTGGACCCCTGCCTTGGAAAACAGATTCTGAGAAACAACGGCCTTCCCCGTTGCCGGGTTGGTCAGGCTGAAGCCCGTGCTGGTCAATCCGGCACCAATCACAGCAGTAATAAGAAATAAGACCACGAACAGAATGGCGGGCGGCGGCAATTTGTTGCACACCGTTTCGATGGTGTTCAGAAAACGGTCCACCCAGGTTTGTTTTGCTGCGTTTTTTGCGACCATTGAATGACAACCCCCTTCAAAGAAAGTATTGTATGCTGAATGCAGTATATCAAAAACTGCATTGGAGCCAAAATATCAAACATTCTCATTCTTTCCAAAGGAATTGTTTATATAATACCATTATTTTCCTACCCTTGTCCAGTTTTTCTTTCCTCTGGACGTGTATACTTTCCATATGTTATAATCTGTACAAGTTTTACCTTATGATTTTGTAACAGGAAAGGATTGAAAGAAAAAATGGAAGAAGTTGTGATACAGATTTTCCCCAATATGACCGTATGGAAGCTACATTCCCTGAAAGAATACCTGATTTTCTTTCTTGTGCTCCTGACCGGGGTCCTGGTATTCTATTTTTGGATCCGGAAGATGAAGAAGAACCGGACTTTTGCAGGCGGAAGAAAACGGGTGTTAAAAGCTGTAAAATCTGGTTCTCGGGATGATTTTATTGAAGTTTCTCCTTTTTCATTCACTTTTTCACCAGATTCCATCTGTATCCTCCTTCCCCATGACATCCTGCTGTTTCGGGTAGTGTATCATGGATACAGAATACAAGGTTCGGAACGGGACGAACAATGGAAGTTGAAAGACAATTCTGGAATTACCGAAATTCCCAATCCCCTGCCACTTCTGGAGAAAGAACGGGAAAAACTGACAAAATCGCTGGAAACAGCCCACAGTCCCCTTTTACCCATCCATACTTTTATCATTGGAGCGGATAATTATGCAGACCCGGTGTTCCAGCTGGACGAAGCCTCCCGGGCCCACGCCTTGAGCCTGCCGGAACTGAAAAAGTGGATCCGGACAAGGAACCTGGAGCCCATCACAGAAAAAAAGCGCCAGGAGATCCTGGCGGGGATGAAATAAAAGGGGGTGTGAAAGGATTCACACCCCCGGTCGCGACTAAAAATAGGGTGCTGCACGAAATGTGCAGCACCCCATTTTTATTTATTCTTCCACCGGTGCTTCTGCAGTGTTGTCTGCTGCAGGTGCTTCGGTCGCAGCGGGAGTTTCCTCGGCGGCTTCTGCCGGACGATGGATCTTCAGCTGGATGTTCCGGTACTTGGGCATACCAGTCCCGGCAGGGATCAGTTTCCCGATGATGACGTTTTCTTTCAGACCCAGCAGCGGATCCACCTTGCCTTTGATGGCGGCATCGGTGAGGTTCCGGGTGGTTTCCTGGAAGGAAGCGGCGGACAGGAAGGAATCGGTGGCCAGAGAAGCCTTGGTGATCCCCAGCAGGATGGGATGGCCGGTAGCCGGCTGTTTCCCTTCGGCCAGGACTTCATCGTTTTCGTCTTCAAACTGGGCGATATCCACTACGGAGCCCGGCAGCATATTGGTGTCGCCGGCTTCGTCGATCTTGTACTTCCGCATCATCTGACGGACCATGACTTCCACGTGCTTGTCGTTGATTTCCACGCCCTGGGACTTGTAGACGCCCAGTACCTGCTGCACCAGATAATGCCGGGTAGCGGCAGGACCGGAAATCCGCAGGATGTCGTGGGGATTCAGGGACCCTTCGGTGAGCCGGTCGCCCACTTCCACTTTGTCCCCTTCGGCCACATGGATCTTGGCACCGTAAGGAATGTGGTAGGATTCTTCCGTACCGTCTTCCTTGTGGATCACCACGAAACGACCTTCGTCCTTTTCCTGGATTTCTACCGTCCCGGCCACTTCGGTCAGGATGCCAGGGTGTTTCGGTTTCCGTGCTTCGAACAGTTCTTCTACACGGGGAAGACCCTGGGTGATATCGTCAGCACCGGCAACACCGCCGGTGTGGAAAGTTCTCATGGTCAGCTGGGTACCCGGTTCGCCAATGGCCTGGGCAGCGATGGTGCCGACGGCTTCGCCCACTTCCACCTTCTTGGCGGTAGCCAGGTTCCGGCCATAGCAGGCACGGCACACCCCGAAGTGGGATTTGCAGGTCAGTACGGAACGGATCTTGACTTTTTCCCGGAGATCGGCAATCACATCAGCCATATCTTCGGTGATGTAGTCGTTGATGTGGTAAATGACCTTGCCGTCTTTGTCAGCAATGTCTTCCGCCAGGGTACGACCCACCAGACGGTCACGGAGAGATTCCAGCACCGTGCTCTTGTTCTTCCCGGAAGTGATGGCTTCCACATAGACGCCGTCCACTTCGTTGTTCCGGATCTTCAGTTCCTTTACAGTCCCGTCAGCCAGGATCTTTTCGATCACGTCAGCGGTGAACTTGTCTCCGGCCTTGGCCAGGACTTCGTCCTTTTCGTTGACAATGTCTTCTTCCACCTGTTTATCCAGGAAATGATGGGTCATGTGTTCCCGGAAGGCGGCTTTCACCTTTTCTTCCGGCACGTTGATGGCCACGGTTTCCGGTTCTTCGCCGCTTTCCTCATCAGCCGGATACAGGCTGATTTCCAGGATATGAGCGGCCATGAGACGGTCGTAGACTTCTTCGGTGACCACCGTGTCGGCTTCCGCCAGCAGGGAGTCATCTTCCGGATTCATGACGCCGGCAGCCAGGGTGCGGCCGATCACGTAATCCTTCAGCTTGTGCTGGCTGGAACCCAGGACAGCCTTGCAGAACCGTGCCCGTTCCCGTACCAGGTTCATACCCGTTACGTCGCAGTCGTCTTCCCGGACGATAACATCCTGGGCCACGTCTACCAGACGGCGGGTCAGGTACCCGGAGTCTGCGGTACGCAGTGCGGTATCGGTCAGACCTTTCCGGGCGCCGTGGGAAGAAATGAAGTATTCCAGAATGGTCAGGCCTTCACGGAAGTTGGATTTGATAGGACGGTCGATGATCCGGCCGGAAGGGTCAGCCATCAGACCGCGCATACCGGCCAGCTGACGGATCTGCTGCACGTTACCACGGGCACCGGAGTTGGCCATCATATATACAGGGTTGAAGGGGTCCATGGTGTGTTTCATCAGGGCATTGGCCACGTCTTCGGTAGCCTTGTCCCAGATGGCGATAACCTTGCGGTACCGTTCGTCATCGCTCATGAGACCGCGGTTGAAGATGGTTTCCACTTTGTCTACCTGCTTTTCAGCAGCAGCCAGGATGGAAGCTTTTTCTTTCGGGATCTTGATATCGGAAGCGGCAATGGACAGACCGGATTTGCAGGCGTTGTCATAGCCCAGTTTCTTGACGATATCCAGTACCCGGGCGGTACCGAAGTTGCCGTACAGCTTGTGGGCCTTGGCAACCAGACGGCCCAGTTCCTTCTTGTCGATCAGTTTGCCCAGGAGCCAGGTGCCGTCTTCCTGTTTGGAGTAATACCGCATTTCCACAGGCAGTTCAGAGTTGTAGATGATGTTGCCCATGGAGGTGGTAACCAGGCTTTCGCCCTTGTCGGAGGGTTCCGGGAAGATTTCCGCATTGGGAACCTTCACCTTGATCCGGGCCTGGAGGTCGATCACATGGTTGAAGTAAGCCAGACGGGCTTCGTCGAAGCTGATGAACCGGCGGCCTTCCCCTTTGGCTCCATCCTTGAAGATGGTCAGGTAGTAGGCCCCCAGTACCATATCCTGGGTAGGAACGGTAATGGGTTTCCCGTCTTTGGGTGCCAGGATGTTGTTGACGGACATCATCAGCACCCGTGCTTCAGCCTGGGCTTCCGCAGACAGAGGCAGATGGACAGCCATCTGGTCCCCGTCGAAGTCGGCGTTGTAAGGAGTGCAGACCAGAGGATGCAGCTTGATGGCCCGGCCTTCGGACAGGATCGGTTCGAAAGCCTGGATACCCAGTCTGTGCAGGGTCGGGGCACGGTTCAGCAGTACGGGATGTTCTTTGATTACGTCTTCCAGTACATCCCATACAGCGTTGGTAGCCCGTTCCACCATCCGTTTGGCGCTCTTGATGTTGGTGGCGGCGCCGGTTTCCACCAGGCGCTTCATCACAAAGGGCTTGAACAGTTCCAGTGCCATTTCTTTCGGCAGACCGCACTGGTGCATTTTCATTTCAGGCCCTACCACGATTACGCTACGGCCGGAATAGTCAACCCGTTTCCCCAGCAGGTTCTGACGGAACCGGCCCTGTTTCCCTTTCAGCATATCGGACAGGGATTTCAGAGGACGGGTGCCAGGGCCCGTTACGGCACGGCCCCGACGGCCGTTGTCGATGAGGGCATCCACGGCTTCCTGGAGCATCCGTTTTTCGTTCCGGACGATGATGTCCGGAGCCTGGAGTTCCTGGAGCCGTTTCAGACGGTTGTTCCGGTTGATTACCCGACGGTACAGGTCGTTCAGGTCACTGGTGGCAAACCGGCCACCGTCCAGCTGGACCATGGGGCGCAGGTCGGGAGGGATGACCGGGATTACATCCATGATCATCCATTCCGGCTTGTTGCCGCTCTTCAGAAAGGCTTCACACACGTCCAGACGGCGGACGATGTTCCGTCTTTTCTGGAGGCTGGTTTCCGTCTTCAGAGCTGCCCGCAGTTCCTTGGTCAGTTCTTCCACGTTGATTTCATGGAGCAGTTCCTTAATGGCTTCTGCGCCCATGCCCACCCGGAAAGTGGGACCGTATTCATCCAGTTTTTCCTGGTATTCCGCTTCGGTAAGCAGCTGTTTCTTGGTCAGGTTGGTATCCCCTGGATCCAGGACGATGTAGCTGGCAAAGTACAGGACTTTTTCCAGAGCTCTCTGGCCGATGTCCAGGATGGCGCCCATCCGGCAGGGAATCCCTTTGAAGTACCAGATGTGAGAGACAGGAGCGGCCAGTTCGATGGATCCCATCCGGTCACGGCGGACCTTGGAACGGGTGACTTCCACGCCGCATTTGTCGCAGACCACACCCTTGTAGCGGATGCGTTTGTACTTGCCGCAGTGGCATTCCCAGTCTTTGGTGGGCCCAAAGATCCGTTCACAGAACAGGCCGTCCCGTTCCGGTTTCAGGGTTCTATAGTTGATGGTTTCCGGTTTGGTCACTTCCCCGTGGGACCAGGCTCTGATCTTCTCCGGAGAGGCCAGACCGATTCTCATAGAATGAAATTTATTTACGTCCAACAAGAGCACTCACTCCTTCCTACTCTGCATCAGACCCGTTGTCGTCGCCGTTGTCATGGGAATCATCCAGATTCATGTTCCCGATATCGGCAATCACGTCGAAGTCGCTGCCTTCCGGCTGGTCTTCGTCAGGGCTCAGTTCTTCGCCGCTGGACTGGGCCGGGTTCTCTTCGCCCACATTGGCTGCGGTATGGGGAGCCTTGTTGGCCATATCCATATCCAGCTCTCTGGCGATGTCGCCCATTCCGATATCTTCGTCTTCATCATCCAGATCGATTTCATCATCGTCTTCATCCAGCACCTGGATGTCCAGACCGATGCTCTGCATTTCCTTCACCAGTACCTTGAAGGATTCAGGCACACCCGGTTCAGGGATGTTTTCACCCTTCACGATGGCTTCATAGGCTTTCACACGGCCCACCACGTCATCGGACTTGACGGTGAGGATTTCCTGCAGGGTGTAGGCAGCCCCGTAAGCTTCCAGGGCCCACACTTCCATTTCCCCGAATCTCTGGCCGCCGAACTGGGCTTTACCACCCAGAGGCTGCTGGGTAACCAGGGAGTACGGACCGGTGGAACGGGCATGGATCTTGTCCGCAACCAGATGGTGGAGCTTCAGGTAGTAGATGCAGCCTACGGTAACCGGGTTGTCGAAGGGTTCCCCGGTACGGCCGTCGTACAGGGTGGTCTTCCCGCTGGGATCCACACCAGCCAGCTTCAGGGTCTTTTCCATGTCGTCTTCCCGGGCGGAATCGAACACGGGCACAGCCACCGGCACTGCATGATCCACGGTTTCCGGCATGCCGTACTTATCCACATCGTAGCCGGCTTCCTTCAGTTCGCCTGCCAGTTTCGGGTCTCCGGATTCGATCCGCATCCCCAGGGCGCAGGCAGCCCAGCCCAGATGGGCTTCCAGGATTTGCCCGATGTTCATACGGGAAGGTACGCCCAGAGGGTTCAGCACGATCTGGACCGGTTCCCCGTTGGGCAGGAACGGCATGTCTTCTCTCGGCATGATCCGGGAAACAACACCCTTGTTCCCGTGACGGCCTGCCATCTTGTCCCCTTCACTGATCTTCCGTTTCTGGACAATATGGACGCGGACCTGTTTGCTTACGCCAGGGGGAAGTTCATCCCCGTTTTCACGGGTGAAGATCTGTACGCTGACGATGATCCCGGATTCCCCATGGGGTACCCGCAGGGAGCTGTCCCGGACTTCCCGTGCCTTTTCAGCAAAGATGGCCCGGATCAGCCGTTCTTCTGCGCTCAGTTCCGTTTCCCCTTTGGGGGTGACTTTCCCTACCAGGATATCCCCAGGGCGGACTTCCGCACCGATGCGGATGATCCCGTCTTCGTCCAGGTCCTTCAGGGCTTCTTCAGAAACGTTGGGGATGTCCCGGGTGATTTCTTCAGGCCCCAGTTTGGTATCCCGGGCGTCGCAGTTGTATTCTTCGATATGGATGGAGGTGAAGACATCTTCCTTCACCAGGTCTTCGCTGAGAAGTACGGCGTCTTCGTAGTTGTAGCCTTCCCAGGGCATGTAGGCGGCAATGGCGTTGCGGCCCAGAGCCAGTTCGCCATGGTCCGTGGCAGGACCGTCAGCCAGTACCTGGCCTTCTTCCACCTTGTCTCCCTTGAAGACGATGGGGCGCTGGTTCACGCAGGTGCTCTGGTTGGAACGTTTGAATTTCAGCACGTTATATTCATCGATGCCGGCACCGTCGGCCCGGGTCACGATGATCTTGTCGCCGCTGACGTATTTCACCGTCCCGGCATGTTTGGCCAGGATGCACACGCCGGAGTCCACGGCCACTTTGTATTCCATCCCGGTCCCTACTACAGGAGCCTTGGGGTTCAGCAGAGGCACAGCCTGACGCTGCATGTTGGCACCCATCAGAGCCCGGTTGGCGTCATCGTTTTCCAGGAAAGGAATCAGGGCTGCTGCAATGGACATAACCTGTTTCGGGGATACGTCCATGAAATCCACCCGGGTGGGAGGAATGGACAGCACGTCGTTCCGTTCCCGGCAGGTTACATGGCTGTTCACGAAGGACCCGTCATCGTTCAAAGGTTCGTTGGCCTGTGCCACGATGTAGTTGTCTTCTTCGTCGGCGGTCATGTAAACGATTTCGTTGGTAACCTTGCCGGTCTTCTTGTCCACTTTCCGATAAGGAGTTTCAATGAAGCCGTACCGGTTTACCACCCCGTAGGCGGCCAGAGATCCGATCAGACCGATGTTGGGGCCTTCAGGGGTTTCAATAGGACACATACGGCCGTAGTGGGAAACGTGCACGTCACGGACTTCGTAACCGGCTCTTTCCCGGGACAGACCGCCGGGCCCCAGAGCGGACAGACGGCGTTTATGGGTCAGTTCAGCCAGAGGGTTATTCTGGTCCATGAACTGGGACAGCTGGCTGCTGCCGAAGAATTCCTTCACAGCGGCCACCACAGGACGGATGTTAATCAGAGCCTGAGGCGTGATCACATCAGCATCCTGGAGAGTCATCCGTTCCCGGATCACCCGTTCCATACGGCTCAGGCCGATCCGGAACTGGTTCTGGAGCAGTTCCCCTACGCAGCGGACACGCCGGTTGCCCAGATGGTCGATGTCGTCCTTGCCTTCCATGCCGTCGATTACGTTCAGCAGGTACGCAAAGGAGGCGATTACATCAGCGGGAGTAATCACCCGTACGGATGCGTCGATGTCCTTGGTCACGATGATCCGTTCCGGTTTTTCCTGGTATTTCACCCAGACTTCCGCATAGCCCGGTTCGCTGTAAATGCCGCTTTGTTCGATTTTATCGATTTCATCGTCACCGATGATGGTGCCGGCCGGCAGGACCACTTCGCCCCGGGTTCCGTCGGGATTTTCGAAGGCAATGGGAGAAGTCAGTTCCTTGCCCAGCAGGCGCTGGCGCCAGCCCAGTTTCTTGTTGACCTTGTAACGGCCCACATTGGCCAGGTCATACCGCCGGTTGTCAGAGAAGATGTTCTTGATCAGCTGGGCGGCGTTTTCCAGGTTGGCCGGTTCGCCGGGACGCAGTTTCCGGTAGATTTCCAGCAGGGCATCTTCTTCGTTTTTGGTGGTATCCTTGGCCAGGGTAGCCATCAGGAAAGGATGTTCCCCGAAGGTCTGGATGATGTCGTCGTTGGTGGGCAGGCCCATTACACGGAGCAGTGCCGTAGCCGGCAGTTTCCGGGTCCGGTCCACACGGGCGTAGATAATGTCGTTCAGATCGGTTTCATATTCGATCCAGGCGCCCCGGTTGGGGATCACCGTGGTCCCGTAGAGGAATTTCCCCATGGGATCCATGTCCTTGGCGTAATAGACACCGGGAGACCGGACCAGCTGGCTGACAATGACACGTTCCGCCCCGTTGATCACAAAGGTGCCGGTATCGGTCATCAGAGGGAAATCCCCCATGAACACAGTGGATTCCTTGATTTCCCCGGTGTCCTTGTACAGCAGCCGTACATCCACGTTCAGAGGCGCCGCATAGGTGGCATCCTTTTCCTTGCAGGTTTCGATATCGTATTTGGGATCCCCGATGGTGAAGTTTTCAAAACTCAGTTCCAGGTTGTCCGTAAAATCCTTGATGGGAGAAACATCCTTGAACACGTCGTGCAGCCCTTCTCTTATGAACCACTCATAAGATTTTCTCTGCAGGTCAATCAGATGCGGCATCTTCAGGACTTCTTTGATCCGAGCATAACTGTACCGGATGCGGTCGCCATTATGTACCGGCTTAAACATGTGGTCTCTCACTCCTTTTCTCTAGGCAGGTATTTCGAAGAAAGTACCAAGAAATCTATCACACACAAAAAAACAAGGCAGTCAACACAATCAAGATTGATCAGCCTTGTATCCTGCAATGTCTCTCAGTCAGCATTTCGTGCTCCTCTCCTCACTTGAGCGGGAACGCGATGTCCAACCACTGAGCACTCGCGAAACCTATATAATCCTGCTTTAGCAAACTTCATGGACGATAATTATACCATAATATAAGGGCTATCGCCAAATTTATTTATGATTTTTTTGTGAAACTTTTTTAATGGAATTTTTTCCCGTCCCGGATCAGTTCCTTCCACTCCGGTCGGTCCAGGGCCAGCCGGATCACCGTCACCAGCCCGTAATTGGAATTGTACCGGTAGAAAATCAGGAACCGGCCGGCCCCGAAGCACCGGACTCCTTCCAGGTCCAGGAGGGAATCCCGGGCATTGGCCGCCAGTTTGGGGAAGGCTTCCACTTCCTTCAGCACCCGGTCCAGGACTGCCATTTCCTCCCGGCTGCAGCTGCTTTCAGCCGCCTTCCGGTCCCGGAGGGCTTCCCGGGTGAATGCCAGATTTCCCCGGGCATCGGGCATGTCTTCCTGTTCCAGGCTTTTCAGGCCCCGGGCCGCAAAGTCCCGGACCTGTTCCCGCAGGGCTTCCTCCATGTTCTCCCGTCCTTCCATGAAAAAAAGGGCTGCCGCAATGCGGCAGCCCTTCTGGTCTTTAAGCTTCGGCTTCCACCGGGTAAACGCTGATGGTACGGCGGTCTTTGCCCCATCTTTCAAAAGCAACCTTGCCGGCCACTTTCGCATAGATGGTGTAGTCCTTGCCCATGCCAACGTTCTGGCCCATATGGAAACGGGTGCCGCGCTGACGGACGATGATGGAACCTGCGGTTACCAGCTGACCGTCATGGGCTTTGGTCCCCATGCGCTGTGCGTTGGAATCACGGCCGTTGTGGGTAGAACCGGACCCTTTCTTATGAGCGTGTAATTGAAGGATTAATTCGAACACGATGTTCACCTCCTGTGTTCCTTGATCATGAGATAATCCTGGGAATAGGTCTTCTGCAGATGGCGCAGGCCGCAGACCATGGTCTTCAGCACTGCATCCGTCTTCGCATCAGGCTCATCCACCAGTCTTACAGCCAGGCTGCCGTCTTCCTGGTCAATGGAGTAGTCCACCTTCCGATGGAGGACTTCATTGAGGCCATTGGCGGCCACCTGAGTATTCAGCGATACAGCATAGCACACTTCGTCGAACCCATCCGGGCTGTACTCCGCATGCCCCGATACCCTGTACCGTCTGATTCTGCCACGGCTGTTGTAGTAAATGTCTACGGCAATCATGGCTTAGGCTTCGATAGAAGTGATTTCAACCTGGGTGAACGGCTGACGATGACCCTGACGTTTCCGATAGTTGGATTTAGCTCTGTATTTGAAAACAAAGATCTTATCAGCTTTGCCCTGTTTGGCAACCTTGGCGGTTACCTTGGCGCCGGCTACGGTAGGAGCCCCTACTTTCACATCGCCATCGTTGACAACAGTCAGAACTTCGTCAAAAACGACTTCCTGGCCTTCTTCAACGTTCAGTTTTTCAACGTTCAGTACATCGCCTTCGCTGACGCGGTACTGTTTGCCACCTGTACGGATAATAGCGTACATATTCTGCACCTCCCTCATTCCAAGACTCGCCGAATACGGTAACTCCTTCCGGAGTTTTTGGGAACCTCTCCGGGCGGTAGTGCCAAATTCACATTCAGCCTTGATAGTTTACTACAAAACGGAAAAAAACGCAAGTTTTTTCCCGTTTCTCCCCGTTTTTTTCCGGGGAAATTTCCTGTTTTTCCTGTATTCCTCAGAAAGGAAACATGCTATAATTATTAGATTGCAAACTGCAGAAAGGTCGTGAGAATCAAAGATGAAAGAAATGATTCGTCTGGTTGGAATCACCAAGGAATTTGAAAACAACCTGATCATCCCTACCCTGAACCTGACAATCTATGACGGGGAATTCGTGACCCTTCTAGGCCCTTCCGGCTGTGGGAAAACCACCATGCTGCGCATGATCGCCGGTCTGGAGACGCCTACGGCGGGCCATATTTTTTTGGACAACGAAGACGTAACCCGTCTGGCTCCCTATAAACGAAACGTGAATATGGTGTTCCAGCACTATGCCCTGTTCCCTCATATGACCGTGGAGGAAAATATCCGCTTCGGGCTGATGATGAAGAAAGTCCCTCAGAAAGAACAGCAGAAACGGGTGGCCGAAGTGCTCCAGCTGACTCAACTGGAAGAGCTGCGCTACCGCCGGCCCCAGCAGATGAGCGGCGGTCAGCAGCAGCGGGTGGCCATTGCCCGCGCCCTGGTGAACAACCCCAAAGTGCTCCTTTTGGACGAACCATTGGGTGCCCTGGACTACAAGCTCCGGAAAACCATGCAGCTGGAACTGAAGAACCTCCAGCAGCGGCTGGGCATCACCTTCATCTATGTGACCCATGACCAGGAGGAAGCTCTCACCATGAGCGACCGGGTCATCATCGTCAACGGCGGGAAGATCGAACAGGACGATCCCCCGGCCCGGATCTACCAGTATCCCCGGAGCCGGTTTGCCGCCAGCTTCATCGGGGAGAACAACTTCTTCCCGGTGCCCGGGGATGACAGCCGTCTCCTTTCCGTCCGGCCCCAGTTCATCAATGTCCGGAGCCTGGAAGAAGCCGCAGCTGCCGGAACCCAGCCTGCCCACACCGGCACGGTGGAACAGATCCAGTTCTGCGGCACCCTGGACAAGCTGTTCATCCGGCTGGATTCCACCCGGGAAATCATCACTGCCTACCAATATTATGATGAATACCGGAAATGGGAAGTGGATGACCGGGTGGCCATCAGCTGGGACGCCAAAGACGGCGTCCAGGTGACGAAATGAAGCGGGGGAAACTGCTGGTGCTGCCGGCCATGGGGTGGCTGACCCTGTTCTTTGCCCTGCCCCTTTTGATCGTGGTGGGCGTATCCTTTGCCTCCCGCACAGCCTACGGACAGGTGGTGTTCCAGTGGACCCTGGCCAACTATACCCGGTTCCTGGAACCTCTGTACCTGATGATTTTCGTCTCCACCCTGGCCACAGCCCTCATCACCACTCTGTTCACCTTTGCCATGGGCTATCCGGTGGCCTATACCATCGCCATGGTGCTGCCCAAAAAATGGCAGCAGGCCGGAATCATCCTGGTAATGATCCCCTTCTGGATCAACTTCCTGATCCGTTCCTATTCCTGGGTGATCATCCTCCGGGCCCAGGGGCTGGTGAACACCTTCCTCCTCCACCTGGGAGTGATCCAGGTGCCCATGACCCTGCTCTACAACAACTATGCCGTGATGCTGGGAATGGTCTACGCCCTTCTGCCCTTTATGGTACTGCCCATCTACGTTTCTCTGGAACAGATGGACAAGCGGCTGCTGGAAGCCGCCAGTGACCTGGGGGCCGCTCCCTTCACCGCTTTTCGTAAGATCACCCTGCCGCTCACCCTGCCGGGGGTGGCCGCCGGTTCCATCCTGGTGTTCATTTCCTCCCTGGGGATGTTCGTGGTGCCGGACATTATGGGAGGTGCCAAAAGCGCCCTGATGGGAAACGTGATCCAGAACCAGTTCCTGGCTGCCCGGGACTGGCCTTTTGGATCCGCCCTGTCCATTATCCTGGCGCTGCTCTCCCTGGTGATGATTGCCCTGTACTACAAAGCCCTGGAAGCCCAGAAAGGAGGGAAGTCCCATGCAGAAAAGCTGGCGTAACGCCACCCTCCTGTCCTATTCCCTGGCCATCCTGGCCTTTTTGTACCTGCCCCTTCTGATCCTGTCCCTGTACTCTTTCAACGATTCCCGGATCAATGCGGTGTGGACAGGGTTCACCCTGAAATGGTACGCATCCCTGCTCCAGAATGACCGGGTGCTGGAAGCCCTGGAAAACAGCCTGCTCATCGCCTCCATCACCACAGTGGTCACCACCGTCATGGGAACCCTGGCGGCCCTGGCCCTCCACCGGTACCAGTACAAATGCAAATTTCTCATCAACAGCCTGCTGTACCTGCCCATCCTGATCCCGGAAATCGTCATGGGGCTGTCCCTGCTGGTGCTGTTCTCCCAGACCGGGATCCCACTGGGAAAAACCACCCTGATCATCGCCCACATCACCTTCTGCCTCTCCTTTGTGATCATCACCGTGGGAGCCCGGCTGGAAGGCTGCCGGCAGGACCTGGAAGAAGCGGCCAGCGATCTGTATGCCACTCCCTGGCAGGCCTTCCGGTATATAACCTTCCCCATGATCCTGCCCGGGGTGGTGGCCGGTGCCCTGATGGCCTTCACCCTGTCCATCGACGATTTCGTGATCAGCTTCTTTGTGGCCGGGCCCAATTCCACCACCCTGCCCCTGTACATTTACGCCATGGTCAAACGGGGGATTTCTCCCCAGATTAACGCCCTGTCCACCTGCATGATGCTGGTTACCGTCTCCCTGGTGGTGATTTCCCAGCTGCTGCAGAAAAAGGGCTACCATTCTTCCCGAAAGGACTGATGCTGCGTGAAAAAACTTTCCTGGCTCCTGGTCCTGTGTCTGGTGCCCCTGGTGCTTGCTCTTACCGGCTGCAGCAGTGAAAAAAAGCCCGCCGATGACGGGAAACAGGTGCTGAACATTTTCAGCTGGGCGGACAATTTCGACCCGGACATGATCAAAGCCTTTGAACAAAAATATAACTGCAGGGTGAACTACGACGTGTTCGCCAACAACGAGGAGCTTCTGGCCAAACTCCAGGCCGGTGGCGCCCAGTACGATCTGATCCAGCCTTCCGACTATATGGTGTCCACCATGATCAAACTGAACATGCTGGAAAAGCTGGATAAGGACGCCATCCCCAATACCCGGAACATGATGGACACCCTCCAGCATCCCCAGTTCGATCCTACGGGAGACTATTCCGTGGTCTACACCTGGGGTATGACCGGAATCGTCTACAACAAGAAATACATCAAAACCCCGCCCACCTCCTGGAACGATCTGTGGGATCCCGCCTACAAGGGCCGGGTAATCCTGCTCAACGACAGCCGGGAAGTGTTCGGCATGGCCCTGAAGAAGAACGGCTGGTCCAACAACTCCACGGATCCCGCCCAGCTGGCCAAGGCTTTCCAGGATTTGAAGGCCCTGGCCCCCGATGTGCTGGCTTACGATACGGACAGCCTGAAGCAGAAATTCATTGCCGAAGAAGGCTGGATCGGCACCATGTGGTCCGGGGATGCCTCCTTCAGCTACCGGGAGAACCCCAACCTGGGGTTCGTGATTCCCAAGGAAGGGACCCTGGTGTGGGCGGATACCCTGGCCATTCCCAAAGGGGCCAAACACAAGGAACTGGCGGAGAAATTCATCAACTTCCTGTTTGATCCGGAGGTCAGTGCCAAAAACTACGAAGCCATCGGCTACAACGATCCCAACAGCAATGCCCGGAAGTACCATTCCAAAGAATACCTGGCAGACCCCATGTTGAACACCGCCATCACCCACCTGAAAGAGGGCGAATGGCTCCACGACCTGGGGGACGGAATCACCCTGTATGACAAGTACTGGACAGAACTGAAAACGATACGGTAAGGAAAAGGGACTGTGAAAAAATGAGAAATCATTTTTTCACAGTCCCTTTTTGTCACTGGTCTCTTGTGCGGCACCTATTATTTTGCCTGTTCTTTCTGGTTGTTCTGTACCTGTTTCACTTCCACAGGGATCAGGTTCAGGCCCTGGAGTTCGGCCTTTTTGCCTTTGACGCTGAACACAAAGGTCATCTGCACATTGGGAGCCTTTTTGGCATCGCCGATATACACCAGACGGTCTGCGTCAGCAAATTTGTCCAGACGGACCAGTTTCAGATTGCTGATGCCACCCAGCTGTTCCGTTACACCTTTTTTCATGTTGTCCAGTGCGGCAGCGTTGAAGTTCTTCTGGAGAGCCGGAGAGAAACCGGTGGAAACTTCTGCCAGCTGGCCTTTCCCCTGAATCAGTTTGATGACATTGCTGGTAGTAGTTTCTTCCTGAGCCAGCAGGTCACTGGCCGGGCTGGCAAAGCCCAGGCTGGCCATACCCAGAGACAGGACTGCCGTCAGCATTAGAATGATTTTTTTCATGTTGGATCCAACCCTTCTTTTTATCAGATATTGTCTTTTTCGATCCGTTCCATGGCTTCTTTGGTGCCTTCGTGAGTACCGAAAGCACTGAGCCGCAGATACCCTTCGCCCATGGTGCCGAAACCGGCGCCGGGGGTCCCTACAATGGCCAGGTCGTTCAGCAGGTGGTCAAAATATTCCCAGCTGCCCATGCCATTGGGGCACTTCATCCATACATAGGGAGAATACACACCCCCATAGTATTTGTAGCCCTTCTTGTCGAAGGTTTCCATCATCATCCGGGCGTTTTCCCGGTAGTAGGCCAGCATATCCCCGCATTCCTTTTCGCCCACAGGGGACATGGCAGCTTCCGCCCCTCTTTGGACAATGTAGTTCACACCATTGAACTTGGTGGTCTGCCGGCGGAGCCACATTTTGTTCAGGCTCATTTCCCTCCCTTCCGGAGATTTCCGGGTCAGCTGGAGAGGCACCACCGTGTAGCCGCAGCGGGTACCGGTGAACCCTGCAGTCTTGGAGAAGGAACAGAATTCAATGGCACAGTCCTTGGCGCCAGGGATGGTGTAGATGCTCCGGGGCATATCCGGGTTGGTGATGAAGGCTTCGTAAGCCGCATCATACAGGATGATGGCGTCGTTCTTCAGAGCGTAGTCCACCCATTCCTTCAGCTGTTCCTTGTTGTAGGCAGCCCCGGTGGGGTTGTTGGGGGAACACAGATAGATGATGTCCGCCTTCACAGCCGGATCCGGCATGGGCAGGAAGTCGTTTTCCGGAGTCCCGTTCATGTACAGGATCTTCCGGTCCCGCATCACGTTGGTGTCCACATATACCGGGTACACCGGATCCGGAACCAGGATCACATTGCTGTCATCGAACAGGTCAGTGATGTTGCCGCAGTCGCTTTTGGCTCCGTCGCTGACGAAGATTTCCTTGGTTTCCAGCTGGACCCCGTGACGGGCATAGTATTTGGCAATGGCTTCGTGAAGGAATTCATAACCCTGTTCGGGACCATAGCCCCGGAAGGTTTCCTTGTGGCCCATTTCCTGGACGGCCTTGGTCATGGCTTCCACCACAGAAGGAGCCAGGGGCAGGGTAACATCCCCGATGCCCATTTTAATGAGCTTTTTTTCCGGATGGGCTTCGGTAAAAGCCTTCACCCGTGCAGCAATATCTGAAAACAGATAGCTTTCCTTTAACTTCGCAAAATTCCCATTCACTAACGCCATATCTGACTCTCCTTTAATGCAAAAGAATGTATTCCTCTTAGGAACCTTTATTTATTGTAAAGTAGCCCTGGAGGAAAGTCAATTATTTCAAACTTTCTTCCAAAATTTCTTCCGGGATTTCGATTTCCCCTTCATAGACCGTTACAGCCGGTCCTTTCAGGGTCATGGCATCTCCCTCTCCGGTGCGGACCTGGAGCAGGCCCCCTTTGGCTTCCACCTTCAGGAATTCATTCCGTCTGCCGGCTTTGTCCAGGGCCACGCAGGCATACCCTACGGCACAGGCCCCGGTGCCGCAGGCCCAGGTTTCCCCGCTGCCCCGTTCCCAAACCCGGAACTTCACATAGTTTTCATCCACCACCTGGACGAATTCCACATTGGTCCGCTCCGGGAAAAGCGGCGAATTTTCAATGATCCGGCCCACTTCTTCCACCGGTGCCGTTTCCACATCATCCACAAAGGTGACAAAATGAGGGTTTCCCATGGAAACAGCCGTTCCACGGACAGTCAGTTCCATGCCGTCAGGCCGGGTAAAAGTCACCGGCTGGTCCACACAGGTTGCCCCGGGCCAGTCCATGGGAATGGCGGCCACCCGGGTCTCCGCTTTTCCCATATCCACTTCCGCCAGGACCACTTTGCCGTTTTCCACGGTCATATGGATGGTCTTGATACCCCCCAGGGTATCCAGGGTGATGGTATCCTTGTGGGTCAGCCCTTTGTCATAGACATATTTGGCAATGCATCGGGACCCGTTCCCGCACATTTTCCCTTCGGAAGCATCCGCATTGAACATCCGCATCCGGAAATCCGCCTTGTCCGAAGGACAGATGCAGATCAGTCCATCAGAACCGATGCCGAACCGCCGGCGGCTCACATATTCGGAGATTTTCCCCGGGTTGGGCAGCATCCGGTCCATGCAGTCCACATAAACATAGTCGTTGCCGCAGCCGTGCATTTTGGTAAATTTCATTTTCATGGAGTCTTCCCCCTCATTTTCTATTGATTCTCTATTATATCATGAAAGCCACGGGTCTGCACTTTTTCCCGTACCGTCAGCGGTTTACTGACCATTGGCCGCTGACAAAAAGGAGGGTGCTGCCTGTGCAGCACCCCCTTTTTCACTCTTCACTCTTCACTTTTCCCAATAGTCACCGTATCCACCAGGGTCCCGTCGGGCAGGAAGCACTGGATCCGGAGCTGGTCTTCCTGTTTTTCCAGTACCAGGTAGTTGTCCGTTTCCGGCTGGGGGGCCAGGGTCACATCCAAGGCATGGCGCTTCCAGAGGCTGGGATACCGCACGTCTCCAGCCACGCCGGTAATGATGTAAGAAGGTCCGTGATCTGCCCGCTGGAAATCGTAGATCTTTCCCCGATTCCGATAGGTATGGAGATGGGCACTGAGCACCAGGTCCACCCCGTACCGGTCAAAGAGGGGCATCCATTCCCTTCCTTCCGGAGAGAACCCTTCCGCCCGGTCCCGTCCCGGCCGGGTTGCCGGATCAAAGGCATACTGGAGGGGGTCCTTGTGCATCAGCACAATATTCCATTTGCCCCGGTTCCGTACCATATCTTCCTGGAACCAGGCCTCCTGGTCCCGGGCCAGATCCGGTTCCCATTCCTTCAGTTCCTCGTTCTGGGTGTTCAGCACCACAAAATGCACATCCCCCACGGTAAAGGAATAGAACTGGTTCCGGTATTTTTCCCGTCCGTTGTCCGGCAGGGCGAACCGGTGGAGATACCCTTCCGGCATCCGTACCTTCCAGTTCAGGTCGTAGGTTTCATGGTTCCCCATCAAAGGCGCCACCGGGATTTTTTCCGCCATGGGTTCCACCACCCCGAACCAGGCGTTCCACTGGCTGCTGTCTTCCCCGTTGTCCACCAGGTCACCCATGTTCACAAAGAAACTGGCGTCCGGGTTCCGCTGCCAGGCAGGCTGGGCGGCAGCCTTCCACACGCTGTAATCCGCCGACTGGGAATCCGGGAAGATCAGGGCCTTGAAGGTATTGCCGGCAAAGGCTTTCAGAGGCATCCACTCCGTGGCCTTCTTTCCCGCCCGGATCCGGTACTCATAGGCCTGTCCCGGTTCCAGCTGTTCCAACCGGGCCGTATAGATCCAGGTGTCCTTGTCTCCGTCCGTGAATTTTTCTTCTGTCACCGAATCGGCTGTCAGGGAACTTTCTCCGGCCTTCCGGTATTCCAGCACCGGTTCTTCTTTCACCGGATAATCCGACTGCCACTGGATCACCCGGCTCCGGGAGGGATCCGCCGTCATCACCTGCCGGATGTTCCGGGCCTCCACCTGGTCCAGCAGATCATAATGGATGGCCGCTCCCCGGGCCTGGTCCACTTTTCCCAGGGCCCAGGTCCGGAACCAGGGAGAAAAATGCCAGACACCGGCCACCAGGGCCACTGCCAGCGCCAGGAACCCCATAAGGATCCGGCTCTTTTTTATGGAAACGTTCTTCTTCACCGTACTTTTCACTCCTTTAATTCTGTACTTGCCTGTCTATAGCATAAAAGAATGGCCGCCACAATACAAATACTTTATGGTCATGGGATTTTATACGAAAACAGTATACTGACCAAAAGAATAAAAAGCAACAAGGAAGCAGTATCCTCTTCCTGCATCTTGACACTTCTGAAGAAAAGCTCTATACTGCAAATAACAGATTTAAATTTATCAATATGAAAGGAGGCTGTCAGATGGAAAATCTTGCTTTTAAAGCCCGTTTGTTCAAGGCCCTGGGCGATGAAAACCGGCTCCACATCCTGGAACTGCTCCAGGGCGGGGAACGGTGTGCCTGCGTACTGCTGGAAAATCTCCATCTGTCCCAGCCCACCCTTTCTCATCATATGAAGATCCTGTGTGACGCAGGGCTGGTCACCGGCCGGAAAGAAGGCAAATGGGTCTACTATACCCTGAACCGGGAAACAGCCCGGGAACTGGAAGCCCTGATCCGGGACCTGTTCCGGGAAACCCCGTCCTTCAAGCCGGCAGAATGCAGCTGTCCCAGATGCCAGTAAAATTTTTTGCGTTAATGAATTGATAAATTTCAATCTATAAATTTATTTTTTTGGGAGGAAGCTATTATGGAAAGAAAACAGGTGCAGATTTTTGAACAGGCCATGTGCTGCCCTACAGGACTTTGCGGTCCTTCCATTGATCCGGAACTGCTGCGGATTTCCGCCGTACTGGACACCCTGGAAAAACACAGTATCCCAGTAGAGCGGTAAAAAGGAAAGGGGTTGGAAACACTATGAGCCAAATGGAAAACAAGATGGGCATCAGCCCGTTCCAGAGATATCTTTCTCTGTGGGTATTTCTCTGTATGGTGGCCGGTGTACTGGTGGGCCATTTCCTGCCGGCTGTGCCCCGGTTCCTGGACCGGATGCAGATTGACGGGATTTCCATTCCCATTGCCATCCTGATCTGGATCATGATCTACCCCATGATGATGAAGGTGGATTTCCAGAGCATCCGGGAAGTGGGCCGGCATCCCAAGGGACTTTTTGTCACCTGGGTCACCAACTGGCTGATCAAACCCTTTACCATGTACGGCCTGGCCGCCTTCTTCTTTTATCAGGTGTTCCAGGCTTTCATTCCCCGGGACCTGGCTACCCAGTATCTGGCAGGAGCCGTACTCCTGGGGGCCGCCCCCTGCACTGCCATGGTCTTTGTCTGGAGTACTCTGACCAAAGGAGATCCGGCCTATACGGTAGTCCAGGTGGCTACCAATGATCTGATCATCCTGGTGGCCTTCGTGCCCATTGTCAAATATCTGCTTGGCGTATCCCATGTAACGGTGCCCTACAGTGTGCTGTTCCTGAGCATCTTCCTGTTTGTGGTGATTCCCCTGGCGGGAGGGATCCTGACCCGGATCACAGTGATCCACCGGAAAGGGGAAGCCTATTTCAACCAGGTCTTTGTCCACAAATTCGATCAGGCCACCACCTGGGGCCTGCTGCTGACCCTGTGCATCATCTTCAGTTCCCAAGCCCAGGTGATCCTGTCCAATCCCTTCCATATCCTGCTGATTTCCATTCCCCTGGTGCTCCAGACCTATCTGATCTTTGCCATTGCCTATGGAGCCAGCAATCTGCTCCACCTGCCCCACAGCATTGCGGCCCCTGCCGGCATGATCGGTGCCTCCAACTTCTTTGAACTGGCCGTAGCCGTGGCCATTGCCCTGTTCGGAGTCACCAGTCCCGCCGCCCTGGCCACCACCGTCGGTGTCCTGACGGAAGTGCCGGTGATGCTGAGCCTGGTGAAGATAGCCAATAGAAAATAAGAGGGTGCTGCACGTTATGTGCAACACCCCGGCCTCATGAGCCGCATAGCGGCTCGGTTTCGAGTCTCGAGACCTGAAGAGGGGGCTGTTGCGAACGCAGCAGCCCCTTTTTTATTTCGTCAATTCCGTCAGTGTCCCGACGATGATCCGGGCCACCTTGGCAGTACTTTCCAGTTCCACCGATTCATCGGCGCTGTGGATGGCGTGAGTATTGGGCCCCACGCTAACCAGATCCAGCTTGGGATTGGCCTTGTAGAAGAATCCGGTTTCCAGGCCTCCGTGCATGGCCACGATCTTGGATTTCCGTCCCATGACTTCTTCGTGGACCCGTTCCATGGCCGGCCGCAGGACACTGTTCCGATTTTCCGTCCAGGCCGAGAAAATAGTCCCCACTTTTACGGCAAAACCGGTGACTTTGGCAAAGACCGGCATGGTCCGGACAAATTCCTCCAGTCTTTCATTGGAAGAAGAACGGGGAAAGTATTCCAGATCCAGTGATCCATCCTGTACTTTGACAGTCCCCATATTGGCCGAAAGATCCGGAAGTTCCGCCATCTGCTGGTTCATGGCAAAGACTCCCGTATGGAGCAGCACCAGAAGATCCGTCACCTGGGCCGTATCTTCTTCAGACCATACCTGACGGGGATTTTCCACTTTCTGGGCCGTAAGATCCAACGTCTTTTCCACATCCCCATAAACAGCCTGCTGGCTGGCCTTTTCTTCGGCCACCAGTCTGCCGGCCTGTTCCATTTTGTCCGCCGGCAGGGCAATCAGGGCCCGGGCCTGGGACGGAATGGCATTGGCTGCCGCTCCCCCGGAAAGATCGTCCAGACGGTATGGAATCCCCGCCTGTTCCATCCGTTCCAGTGCCATGGCCAGTGCCTTGATGGCATTGCTCTTCCCTTTGTTGATAGTTTCCCCGGAATGGCCGCCCACAAACCCATTGGCAGCAATTTCCAGTGCCCCGTCATAGGGATTGTCTTCTTTCGTCAGCTTCCGGGTGAAATCCACATGGACACTGCCGGCGGACGCCACCACGATCTGATCTGCGGCTTCACTGTCGCAGTTGATCACATACTGAGCATCCTGGAGCCAACGGGGATCCAGATTCATGGATCCGGTCATATGGACTTCTTCATCCACCGTAAAGATGAGACGCAGGGGCCCATGGGCAAAATCCTGCTGGAGCAGGAACAGGAAGGTGGCGGCGGCAATGCCGTCATCAGCTCCCAGGCTGGTGCCATCTGCCCGAAGGATATTCCCTTCCCGGATCATCCGGATGGGATCTTTCAATGGATCATACGCCACCCCCGGTTTTGCCACACAGACCATATCCATATGGCCCTGGAGAATGGTACGGGGCACCGTTTCACAGCCTTTGGAAGCCGGCACGTCTGCAATGATGTTGTTGACCTTGTCCTGATGGACCTGGGCTCCCAACGCACGGAGCCGGGACGCCAGATAATCGCTGACGGCCTTTTCATGGCCGGACTTCCGGGGATGAGCAGCCAGACCGGCGAACTCTTTCAGGATTCCCTCAATGATTTCCTCATCAGACAGATTGAGCATGGCCGAACCTCCTTATTTCCCGGCATTAAAGTCCATGGCCGTCTTGGCATACAGCATGGCACCGCCCAAGAGAGCACTTTCATCTACCGTATAATGGCAGGAATGCTGAGGATAGATAGCCCCGCACTTGGGATTCCGGATACCCAGCAGTGCTACGGCACCAGGGACTTTGTCCATGAAGAAGGCGAAATCTTCGCCGCCCATGGTCCCCGGTTCGGAAACCGGCGCATCGGATCCGATGACTTCCCGGGCTGCGCCCTGGACCACCTGAGCCATATGCTGGTCATTGATTACCGGCGGGCACAGGACAATATTCTTGGTGGTTGCCTTGGCTCCAAAAGCGGCAGCCGTTTCACTGGCCACCCGGTCGATCAGCTTGGGCAGCTGGGCATTGATTTCCTTGCTGAAGCAGCGGCTGGTACCGGCCAGATGGGCGTTTTCCGCCACTACGTTCCACCGTTCCCCTGCGGTGACTTCACCCACCGTAACCACGACCGGATCCATGGGAGAGAAGTTCCGGCTGACCAGGGTCTGCAGGTTGCTGATCACTGCGGCCTGGACCACTGCCGCATCAATGCATTCCTGAGGCGTGGCTGCATGGCCGCCCCGGCCTTTGATGTCAATGGTGAACTTGTTGGCGCCGCCCATCCGGGGACCTGCGTCACAGCAAACATGGCCGGCATCCACATCGAACCACACATGGATGGCAAAGCAGCCGTCCACACCTTCCAGGGCGCCCTGTTCAATCATGGAAGGAGCACCGGTAGCCACTTCTTCTGCCGGCTGGAAGGCCAGTTTCACCGTGCCGCACAAGTCTTTTCTCATATCTTGGAGAATATGGGCAGCCGTCAGCATCATGGAAATATGGCAGTCATGACCACAGGCATGCATTACACCGGTATTTTCGCTGGTAAAAGGAAGACCAGTATCTTCCGTAACGGACAGGGCATCAATATCGCCCCGGAGCAGGATGGTTTTCCCGGGCTTTTCCCCTTTGATGGTAGCCAGGATACCGGTCTGGAGTCCGCAAGGAACCCAGGATACACCGATCTTATCCAGCTCTTCCTTGATGACCTTGCTGGTATTGAATTCCTTTTCACTGAGTTCAGGATGCTGATGAAAATACCGTCTCATCTGAACCTGATAATCACTGTATTTCTGTGCAACTGTTTTCATATCCATCTTTACCGTCTCCTTATTTTTCATACATCAGGACATGCATCTATCAATCAGACAATCAGAACAGCGTTGCAAAATATCCGGCGATCATTACAGAAGTAATGGTCACGGATGTAAATCCCCCTACGATCATGCTGGGAAAGATATTGGCCATCAGATAGCCTCGTTCTTCGCTGTTGGCAGCCAGGGTGCTGCAGGTCATTTCCGTCAGCAGGGCATCTGCCGGGAAACCGTACAATGCAGTCAGACCGTTGGCAAACGCCAGAGGGAAAGAAACCTTCATAAGCTTGGAAATCACATAAGCAAATACCGCCATGCCCACCACAGCGACCACAACCAGGATGATCATGGGAACAATCAGGGAAGAAAGCATATCAGGAGTGCAGTTTTTCAGTCCGTCAAACACGAACATCATCAGAGCAAAGGTGGTGATCCAGAAAGAGCCGGCCCGGGTCAATGCATTCTGATCCAGGAACCCGATGTAGGTAAAGGCCACGCTGAGGACCAGTGCCCAGATAGCGCCGTTCACCGGAGTGACTTTCCCCATGATGATGGCCAGTCAGGCCACCAGACCCATCTTGGTCATAATCATCACAGGGGTGTTCATCATCTTGGGAAGCGGAGGCAGCAGGGTTTTCCGCTGTTCCTTTTCACTGGCCATGGCGGACATGCCCACATGGGAGTTGGCTTCGATCTGTTCCGGAGTCAGCACCACTTCACCGGACCGCAATTGCTTCAGCAGCCGTTTCCCTTCCATGTGAAGGCAGAAGGCTGTCAAAGGATATCCGGCAAAGCCCTGGATGCAGTAGGTGGCCACGGCAAATACGGAAGCTTCCGTAAGACCGGCTTTCAAGGCTGCCTTCTGCATGATGGTGGTGGAAACGATTCCCCCGGTAAGAGGAGGAATCCCGGCGATGACCAAGGTCCGGTCCATCATCAGGGAGCCTGCATAGTACCCGATGACACACATGCCCAACAGGCCGAACAGGCAGATGATGACGGTTCTCCACTGCTTGATCAGCTGTTGCAGACTGATAATGGTACCGATATGGACCAGCAGCAGGAAAATGCCAATGGTATTGCCAAAAGGCATCAATCCGGAATTGGTGACCAGTTCTTTCGGGAAAATGGTCCAATACCCCAGCAGCATCACACAGGCCGTAACGAATACGGAAGGCACCCATGCCCTGGACCAATGTGACACCAGTTCACCGATAATGTAAGCTACACCACAAGCTACAAAAGCCAGGGCGAAGTTGTAATACCACATAATACCAACCCCACTTCAATCAACAGATTTCTCTTCCCTGCATTCCTACTCTTCTACCCTGCTATGGGAAGTAACGTGTATTGTTATACTACTTTTCGTTCTGTTTTTCAAGAGTTTTGTAAAGTTTTTATTCTGTTGTTTTCTTGAAGAGGTATATTGTTTTAATTTGTCTGTGGTATTTACACTTAATAAGATATAATTATAATATATAAAATAAAAGGTGATTTATTGTTTTTCCAATGTCCTTGCAGGCTATGGATTTTGAATGAAAAAAATAGGCGGCCGGGGCGGGCGGGCCTCCGGCACGCCCCTACCACGTTGGTGTCGGGCTGTAGAACCATTGGTCCCAGGAACGGATCCATCGACAATCCCGTTCCTGTGGTTTCCGTTGAAATCAATGACCCCAACGATGTAGAGGCTCAACCCAGGCAAGCCCGTCCCGGCCGCCCAAAGGACCGCAACTTCAAAAGCAGATGCCCCCGCATCTGGTATCTATCCGCCGCTGACACAAAAAAATTCCGCATCCATCAGATGCGGAATTTTTCTAACCGGCAGCTCCCTATCCTCCCGGACCGTTTCCAGTCGAGTACTTTCGGCGTATAAGGGCTTAACTGCTGTGTTCGGCATGGGAACAGGTGGATCCCCTTAGCTATCG